>JBEDEI010000157.1:0-6008 GCA_041175765.1 Actinomycetota bacterium
TGCATCGGTTGTGAACTGTGTGCAGCGGTGTGCCCAGCCAAGTGCATCCATGTACGCGGCGCCGACAACGATCCCGATAACCCGACGTCGCCTGGTGAACGCTTCGGCTGGATCTATGAAATCAACTACCTGCGCTGCATCCATTGCGACTTGTGTGTCGAAGCATGCCCCACTGAGGCCATTACCGAAACAAAATTGTTCGAATTTTCGTTTACCAATCGCAAGGATGCGATTTACACCAAGAATGAATTGCTCGTCGGCGATGACGGTAAACCCCAGCACCTTCCCTGGGAAGATTGGCGCCCCGGCGAGGACCAGCACACTTCGGCATGGATGCGCGCCACTGCGCCGGCAGGCGACGCAGAGTTTGTCGGCGTCGTTGCATGGGCCGGAGAACTTGGTTACGGAGTACGTCCAGCGGAAGCCGCAGACGACAAGTAATGGAACTCATCGTTTTTGTACTTGCTAGCGCGATGATGCTGGCTGGGGCCGTCGGTGTAGTCACGCGTAGCAACCCGGTACATGCGGCGCTCTCGATGGTGCTGACATTGTTCGGGGTGGCGGTGCACTTCGTGGCCCTCGAGGCGTACTTTGTGGCTGCCGTACAAATCATCGTGTACGCGGGCGCCATCGTGGTGTTGTTCCTCTTTGTCATCATGTTGCTCGGTGTCGACAAGGCAGAAGATCTGCAAACTGAGCCGCTCGTGGCGCAGCGCTGGCTGGCTGGCGTCGCAGGTTTGGGGCTGCTGGGTTTGCTGGTGGTCGCCGTATCACGTGGAGTGGACGTGTTGACCACACGCGCAGAGGGCCTCGATACATCGGCACCAAATGCAAGTGGAGACGCCAATATTCAGCAATTGGCACGGTCCGTCTTCGGTGACTATGTCGTGGCTTTTGAGTTGACCTCCGTCCTGCTTGTCGTCGCAGTGGTCGGCACGGTGCTGCTCGCTCGCCGTCGCGTGGCGGGGGAGGTCTGATGCCAGCCCCAACCACGCTGTCGTATCTGGTCGTCGCCGCCGTGTTGTTCGCAATTGGCACCGTTGGGGTGATGGTCCGGCGCAACCCGTTGATCATGTTCATGTGCATTGAATTGATGCTGAACGCAGTCAACTTGTCGTTCGTAGCACTCGCACGAGAACTCACCGACATCAATGGTCAAACCATCGTGCTGTTTGTCTTGGTCGTGGCCGCGGCAGAAGTAGTGGTGGGGTTGGGCATCATCGTGGCAATAATGCGTAATCGCAACAAGTTGACCACCGACGACATGGTGGAGCTCAAGGGCTAGCACCATGGTCGAACTGGTCTGGTTGATTCCGCTCTTGCCGCTTGTCGGCGGATTGCTACTCATCGTCGGCGGCAGCCGTATCGGCGAGCCTCGTGCAGGTTGGCTTGCCACCACGATGACCGCATCATCGTTCATCGTGACCGTATTGGTGTATCTGGAATTGCTTGGCCGTCCAGCAGAAGAACGTTCCCAAGTGCTGTCATTGTTCGAGTGGATTCCTGTTGGTTCGCTGCAGATTGACCTGGCGTTTCTCGCCGATCCACTCAGCATCACGATGGCATTGTTCGTTACCGGGATTGGTTCACTGATTCATCTGTATGCCATCGGCTACATGCATGGCGACCCAAAGTTTGCCAAGTTCTTCTTGTATCTGAACCTGTTCGTGTTCTCAATGCTCATGCTGGTACTCGGCGAGAACCTCCTCGTCACATTCTTGGGCTGGGAGGGTGTTGGCGCATGTTCGTACTTTTTGATCTCGTTCTGGCACACACGCAATAGCGCGGCAGTTGCCGGTAAGAAAGCCTTCGTCACTAATCGCATCGGCGACTGGGGTGTGATGACCGCAATGTTCGTGGCGTTTTCTGCAGTTGGGTCGGTGTCGTACAAGGCAATCAATGAGGCGGCTCACGAAGGCACCATTTCTCAAACGGCGATTTCGGCAATTGCGATCCTGTTGTTCGTTGGTGCCTGCGGCAAGAGTGCGCAGTTGCCGCTGTATTTCTGGCTACCCGACGCAATGGAAGGCCCGACACCAGTGTCGGCGCTCATTCACGCGGCGACCATGGTGACCGCCGGTGTGTTTCTCATGACACGCGTCGGCCCGGTCTTGGCCGGGTCGTATGCGTGGGTGCCTGACACGATTGCCATCGTTGGTGCCGCCACCGCATTGTTTGCCGCAACGATTGCGGTAGCGCAACACGACATCAAACGTGTGCTTGCGTATTCGACGGTGTCGCAATTGGGGTTCATGTTCCTTGCCATTGGCTCGGGTGCATATGTGGCCGCCATCTTCCACATGATTACCCACGCGTTCTTCAAGGCGTTGTTGTTCCTGGGTTCTGGTTCGGTCATTCATGGCATGCATCACGAACAAGACATGCGCAAGATGGGTGCCCTGCGCGTTGCCATGCCAGTGACGGCATTTACGTTCATCATCGGTTGGTTGGCAATTGCTGGCGTACCACCGTTTGCAGGTTTTTGGTCCAAGGACGAAATCCTACTCTATGTATATGCCGACAATCGCTTCCTCTACGCGGTGGGAATGATCACTGCATTGCTCACTGCGTACTACATGACTCGCCAAGTGATTCTCGTGTTCTTCGGTCAGGCCCGCTGGCAGGACCACGCAGGCGAGCATGGCGCACACGGTGATTTTCGTCCGCATGAGAGCCCCAAAGTGATGTTGATTCCGCTGGTGGTGCTCTCGGTGCTGTCAGTGGTGGGTGGTGCGATGCAGTTGCCGTTCAGCAAGAACCTGCACTTCCTTGAACACTGGTTGGAGCCAGTGGTGGAAGATGCCGAGCGAAGTATCAAAGGTTCCTGGGCCTACGACAACAAGTACGTGTTGTTGTTGGCGGCAATCGTGGTGGCACTCACGGGAATTGTGCTCGCCGTTGCGGTGTATGCCAAACGTCGTCTGCCAGCGATCGAGCCAAGGGTGCTTGAACAGGCATGGTTTTACGACGCCACAGTTGCGCGACTCGTTGGTGGTCCTGGTGCTGCGGCGTTTCGTGGCATCACAGCGTTTGATGCAAACGTCGTCGATGGTGCGGTTGATGGTGCAGGTTCGCTCGCTCGGGGTGCGGGCACGATCGCGCGTCGTTCGCAATCGGGTTTTGTGCGCACATATGCCGTCGTGCTCACGCTCGGTGCGGTCGTCGTCTTGGCGTGGTTCGTGTTGAGGGGGTGGCTGTCATGATCATTGCAGCCTCGTCGAGTGCACTGACATTCCCGATTCTTTCTGCGCTCATCGTGGTGCCACTCATCGGTGCCGCTGCCGTGCTGTTGTTCGGACGCATGCGCACCGAGTGGTGCAAACTCGCAGCCCTTGTGTCGAGCGTTACTACTGCCGCCCTCAGCCTCTGGGTGTTGCAGGCATTCGATTCATCCGATGCGGGTTTTCAGTTCGTGTCACGTCACGACTGGATTCCTGCGTGGGGTATTTCCTGGCATCTCGGTGTGGATGGCATCTCGCTCTTCCTCGTGGTGTTGACCGGCATTCTGTTCCCACTCGTCATTGTCGGGGTCGACCCCCACCACGACGAGCGGCCGTATCTCGCATGGATGTTGATTTTGCAGGCGGGTGTGATGGGTTCATTCGTCAGCCTTGACTTGTTTTTGTTCTTCATATTCTTCGAAATCGTGTTGGTGCCGATGTATTTCTTGATCGGTGGATGGGGATACGACGATCGCGTGTATGCGGCCACCAAATTCTTTTTGTTCACGATGGCTGGCTCAGCGTTCATGCTGGTGGGCATAGTGGCAACAGCGCTGTTGTCGCGTGAGTCGGTGGGTGAAGTGACCTTTGATTTGGTGACACTCGCCGAGACCAGTTCGCTTTCGGTGACGCAGGGGCGCTGGTTGTTTGTGGCATTCGCAGTTGCGTTTGCTGTGAAGGTGCCACTTTTCCCAGTACACACTTGGCTACCTGACGCGCACACACAAGCGCCAACGGGTGGCTCGGTCATTCTGGCTGGCGTGCTTTTGAAGATGGGCACGTATGGCCTGCTGCGATTTGGTGTTTATCTCTTTCCGGAAGCAAGTGTGTGGGCCCGCCCAGCGCTGTACACGCTGGCAGTGATCGGCATTCTGTATGGGGCTATCGCAGCGACCATGCAAAAGGATTTGAAGCGCCTCGTGGCGTATTCGAGCGTGGCGCACCTTGGCTTCATCGTGCTCGGCACATTTGCGCTCACCGACCAAGCGATCACGGGTGGCGTGATGCAGATGGTCAACCATGGTGTGTCGACTGGTGCATTGTTCTTGCTTGTTGGCATGATTTACGAGCGCCGTCACACTCGTCAGATTGCCGAGTTGCGTGGCCTCCAACATGTGGCGCCCATATTCGCAGGATTCTTCATGGTCGTGATGTTGTCATCGATTGGCCTACCGGGGCTCAACGGATTCGTCGGTGAGTTTTTGATCTTGATTGGTGCGTTCGACACTGCGCGTTGGTGGGTCATCATCGGCACCGTGGGTGTGGTGCTGGCTGCGCTGTACTTGTTGTGGGCGTATCAGCGAGTGTTCCACGGTGAACCCGATGAAGCAAACTCTGGGTTTGCCGAGCTACGCCTCCGTGAAGGTTTGTTGCTCAGTGTCTTCGTGGCCATCATCGTGTTCACCGGTGTGTATCCAAAGCCGGTGTTGTCGCGAATTGAGCCCAGTGTGAATGCATTGATCGAACATGTGGAGTCGCGCACCGACTACGTGCGTCCAGTGGCAAAACCTTTGCACAACGAGCCAGGGGAGTAGCCGATGGATGTCGCCAATGACTTCGTAGCACCAGCAATTGAGTGGTACGCCCTCTCGCCGTACATTGCGCTGCTCGTCGGTGCACTCGTGCTGCTCTTGGCTGGTTCGCTGACACCACAGCGGCCACGTGGTGCGTACGGCTTCGTGTCGGCGACCTCGGCTGGAATTGCTGGAGTCCTGGCGACAATGCAGTTCGTCGCTCTCGATGGTGACACACCGCGCACGTTGGTAAAGGGCACATTGGCGCACGATCAATTTGGTGTGTTTGCATTCATCGTCATTTGTATAGCGGTGGTGTTTACCAGCATGACCACTGCCGATGCAGCAGCGCGACGAATGGATGTACCAGAGCGTCGCAGCCCCGACGTGCTTGAGCACTACGCGCTCTTGTTGACTGCGGCACTCGGTGCTGGTGTCATGGTGACGGCCAATGACCTAGTGGTGAGTTTCCTGGGAATTGAGATTCTCAGTTTGTCGCTCTACGTGTTGGCGGCGAGTGATCGTCGTCGCACATCGAGCCAAGAAGCAGGGTTGAAGTACTTCATTCTCGGCGGTTTTGCATCTGCATTCCTGCTGTATGGCATTGCGCTGGTGTATGGAACGACTGGCCAGACCAACATCGCCGACATCGGCACGGTACTCGCCGATGAAGTCAGTGTGCCTGGCAACAGCGCAATGCTGCTTGCGGGTGTGGCGCTGCTACTCGTCGGGTTTGGTTTCAAGGTTTCACTCGTGCCGTTTCATTCCTGGACGCCAGATGTGTATCACGGCGCCCCGACGCATGTCACCGGCTTCATGGCGTCACTGGGCAAGGTTGCTGCAGTGGTGGCGCTGGTGCGATTGTTCGTAGTTGCATTTCCCGCCCGTGCCGACGACTGGCGACCGGCCGTGTTTGGTTTGGCGGTACTCACATTGGTGGTGGGTTCCGTGTTGGCAATCGTGCAAAGCGATGTCAAACGAATGCTGGCGTACTCGTCGATCAGTCATGCAGGCTTCATGCTCGTTGGCTTGGAAGCTGCTGGGCGAATTGGTTCGGATTCCGCCAGCGACGGTGTGTCGTCATCCGTCATTTACGTAGCGCTGTATTCGGTGTTGGCAATTGGTTCGTTTGCTGCGGTTTCGATTGTCACGGGTAAGTCGGTGTCTGCCGGATCTGACTCCGCGGCGTTGGACGCTTTCAAGGGCGTCGCCAAGACCAATCCTGTGTTTGCGCTCGGTTTCACGGTATTGCTCCTGGCGCAAGCCGGTGTAC
>JBEDEI010000158.1:0-4097 GCA_041175765.1 Actinomycetota bacterium
CGCGCTAGCGACACGCAGCGACGAAGGCGTCAAATAAGCCCTGCTGCTCGCGCTCACTCGCGGCGTCGTCTTCGGGGTGCCATTGCACGCCGACAATCCAACGGCAAGATTCGTGTTCAACGGCTTCGATGATGTCGTCAGGTGCTCGCCCGACCACGCGCAATCCTGCAGCGACCGAGTTCAGAGCCTGGTGGTGGAATGAGTGCGACCGCACCGGTGACTCGGTCGCCATCGCTTGAGCGACTCGCGATGGTGAATCGAGCGCGATCGGGTGATAAGTGTTCCAGTGACTCTCGCGGTTGGCGAGCACGTCACCGACATCTTGAAGCAGAGTTCCGCCCAGTGCAACGTTGAGCACCTGAATGCCACGACAAATCGCCAAAAGAGGTTTGTCTTGTCGCACTGCCTCTCGAACAATCGCAAACTCAAATTCGTCGTGCTCAGCGACAATGCCATAGATCATGTCGCTGCGGCGCGGCTCGCCATAGCGCTGCGGGTCAATGTCTCCGCCGCCCTGAATCAATACGCCGTCACTGGCCGTAACGAGTTCTGCTGCCTTCGAGACATGTTCGGCAAATGGCGCGACCGTGGTCACGACGCCGCCGGCGCGAGCCACCGCCTGGGCGTACAACACACCGTTTGAGTAGCTATCACCGCGCACACCAGTGGCGTTCGTCGTCAACTTGCCGGGCAGAAGAATTCGCGGTGTCAACGCCCCGTCACTTCGCTGATCTCGTAGCCTTCTTTTTTCGCAGCAGCGATGATGCTCGCGACATGTTCACGACCTCGTACTTCAAGTACAACTTGAACACCCGTCTCGCGTACGTGCAAGTCAACGCCTTCGCGCACATGCTCAACTTCGATCAAGTTCGCGCCTTCGTGGGCAAACAACGTCAGCAGTTTGGCGAGACCACCAGGGCGATCGCTGATTCGCGCGAACACAATCAGCCTGCGACCACGGTTTGTCTCGTGCCGTCGCACCAGCCCGGTCAACAATCCAAGGTCAGCATTGCCGCCTGAGAGCACCACGCACGTCGAGCCGCTGTCGGCGGGCTTCACTCGGCCCGTAAGCAAGGCGGAAACTCCGACTGCGCCGCCACCTTCGACGAAGAACTTTGCCCGTTCTAAGAGCAGCATCATTGCATCAGCGACACTGTCTTCATCGACATCCACGATTTCATCAACCCAGCGTTCGATGAGTGGTGCCGTAACGTCGCCGGGAACCTTCACGGCGATGCCGTCGGCCAAAGTTGGCACTGGTCCGAGTGGTGCCTTGCCATACACATACGGCGCACACGATGAAATCTGTACACCGATTACTCGAACGTTTGGTCGTGATTGCTTCACGGTCAGGGCGACACCGCTTAGCAATCCGCCGCCGCCGAGCGGCACGACCACCTGCGCAAGATCGGGAATGTCGTCAATCAGTTCAATGCCGAGCGTTGCCTGCCCTGCCACCACCAATGGGTCGTCATACGGATGACAAAAGACCATGCCCGACTCTGCGGAGCGTGCTTTGGCGTGATTGACCGCAACGTCGAGCGACTCACCGCCTTCATGCACGGTGGCGCCATAGCCGCGACACGCGGCAATCTTGGCGAGTGACGCACCGCTTGGCACAAAAATCTCGCACGGCACCCCGAAGTGTCGGGCGGCGAACGCCAACGCCTGTGCGTGGTTACCTGCGCTCCCGGCCACCACACCCTTGCGTGCTGCTGTGCCAAGACTGGCCAGTTTGTTCAAGGCCCCACGAATCTTGAATGATCCCGTGCGCTGCAGATTCTCGGCCTTGAGCACCACCTGGCCGCCGCAGCGGTCACTCAGATACGCCGATGGGGCGACGGGCGTGTGCGTGACGATATGCCGGTCACGCTCGGAGATTGCACGAACCTCTTCGACCGCGATGTCGACCGTCGCACCCCCACGACTCATGCAACAACTACGGTATCGCTGTGCGTGCGCTCATCGTTGGCAACCGCGGCGACGCCGACCCGGGTCTCGTTGGTTCGCGGCTCGCTGAACTGGGTTTCGCGTTCGAGCGTAACGAGCGCGAGTATCCGCGCGAGTGGAAGCCGGTGGCGAACGTCGACGTGCTGTTGCTACTTGGCTCTGAGTGGTCGGTCTATTGGGAAGCGAATGCCAAAGAAGTTGCCGCCGAGGTCGATCTCGTTCGCACCGCAATGCAACGCGGTGTTCCGACATTTGCCATTTGCTACGGCGCGCAACTCATCGCGCATGCTTTTGGCGGAACCGTGTCGCGTTCGACAACACCAGAAGTCGGCTGGCACAAGGTGTCGAGCACGGCACACCCCGACCTGTTGGCGGGCGAATGGCTGCAGTGGCACTACGACGTGTTCACCGTGCCGCAAGGTTTCACGACGGTGGCAACCAACGACGTTGGTCCGCAGGCGTTCACCGGGCGGCGGCTCGTGGCGACGCAGTTTCACCCTGAGGCCACAAGCGACATCATTACGCGCTGGAGCACGGGTGCCGGCTCGCCTGAACTGCAGCGGCTGGGTATTGATCCCAAGCACCTTTGTGAAATGAGCACAGAACGCGTCACTGAACGGGCAGGTGCCACAGCGCGACTCGTCGACTGGTTTCTCGCCGAAGTCGCTTGAACAAACTTGACATCTCGCGTTTCTAGTCCTTACGTCAACGTTGATGTAGCTGTATGGACTTCGCAATTCGGAGCTGCGCAAGCTCGCGTCGAACTGACCGCCTTCGGGCTTAGGACTCGGAGATCAATTACCAAATATCGGTCATTGCGAAACACGATTACTGGAGAGAGCAAAAGGTCTCGATGTTGACCCAACCGATTGTCTAGCACAAAGTAAGTCACTCCACGAGAAATGAGCTGACTTGACTCCGCTACATCCAGCGACTGGGCAAACCTAAGCGAAAGCTTGACGCTTGCCTCAGTTTCTTCGGAGTTCTGGTAGGAGAACCGAGGTGCGAGAACTAAGAATCTCCGCTGCGAGGAATTCGCAAGTGTCATGTCCACACTCGAAGTGGAGCATGATGACTTGGGTGGTCTCGAGTTTGCTGAGATCTCGTCAGATTCGCACAGCAAGTCAGTGGCAAATAGTTCGGTCGATCGCAGATTTTGCTTAAGCCAGATACCGACTTCAACCAATTTTGGATCTCCGATTGCTGCTGCTACTCGCAAGCCATCTCTGTCAAACTCACCGCGACTCAGCTCGGAAGTCCTCTGAATCAAGCCTGAGAACGACAGGAAGATGCCAGCTACCGCGAGTGCCAACGTGAAACTTGCCCCCGACTTTCGTTGTCGTATTGTGGGCAAAGCGTTTACTCCAAACGCAAGAACCAGAACCGATATCCCCAGCAGTAACCATGGATAGCTTGCCCAAACAGAGATGGTGCTCCCGAGTCGGGAACCCGATTCCATTGGAGAGATACTCTCTATCGCATGGATGATGCCGAAAGCCACCATCGCGACGAGAAGAGTCATCGGGACTGATCTATGTGATAATCGATCTTCCAGTGAATCGAAGAGGCAGATTACTGCAATCAGAAGAAAGGGAAGCGCAAAATAGTTCCGAATGTCCACTGCAAGCCCCGGTACCAGAAGCGCGAGCGAGACTGCACCCAAGAACGCAGATTCAAGAATTGGAAACACTGCCTCGTGCCTCTTCAAGTACTCCCCTCGTTGTTTCGTGCGAACGGGAAGGTTAGTGAGCAGAGTGAAACTACATGCGGCCAGGAGATAGGTGGTTGATAAACCGGCAATGCCTTTTGCTGCACCTTCCAATCCTTCACCCACGCCGAATTCCCAGCCATCACTGAAGGCGGGACCCGCAAAGACAAGAAATGAAAGAGCTACGAGAGTTGCTGTTAGCCGCAGTACAACCGCGATGTGACTACTCTTCCGCAAGGTTGGTGCAAATGAAATCAGCGCGTGTGGACTGAGGAGCAGTGCCGAAGTGACAGACGTGAACTTTGTGAACACCGAAGCCAAGAGGATGACAAGGATTAGTCCAAAACGTTCCAATACTCTTTCCTCAGCCAAGTTTGCGCTCTTCTCGATAACGACGAGCCCCGACGCGATTACGGCTAAAACTGCGTAGGTTGAAGGA
>JBEDEI010000159.1:0-13215 GCA_041175765.1 Actinomycetota bacterium
ACCGCGTGCTTGACCTTGCCGCACATCGAGCCGACGAGGATGTTTTTTTCGTGCAGGAGATCGATGACTTCGCGCGGTACGCCGAGACCCGCTACGAAAATCGACGCGCCACCCTCGATGACTGCTCGGATGCCACTATCGACCTGATTGGGTAATGCGGTGAGCAAGTCGACACCGAATGGTTTCTTGGTTCGCTCGCGAACCAGCCGCATCTCCTCGGGTAGTTCGTGGTCGCGCATCGTCGATGCGCCGAGCGTGCCGATGCCGCCAGCTTCGCTGACTGCCGCCACGAGTTCGTGGTACGACACGCCACCCATGCCCGCCAACATGACGGGATACTCAATGCCAAGCATTTCCGTTAGTCGTGTGCGCATACGGTGAGATTACTTGGTGTACGCGCCCGGCGACGAGAGGTAGCCACGGCGCCAGCGTCGCGGCGTGAGGGCACTGGCCCGTGGTTCGTCCTCGAACATCCAGCGCACGAATTTTTCTTTGCGCCACTCACCACCGTCGATTACACGCAATGCCGCCCGCGCCAGCACCTCGCTGCCAAGAATGCGTCCGAGCACATTCGACATGCGATGGTCCGCAAAGAACGAACGACGCATCGATCGTTGATAGTGACGTCCAGGTTGCGATACGCGTGCGGCATCACCCGCCAGCACTCCCGAGAGCAGTGCTTGCCCGATACCTTCACCCGTGAGCACATCAGTTGCACACGCAGCATCACCCACGAACAAAACGTTGCCCGAATGGAGCGTCGCAGAAGTGACGCGCGCAGGAATCGGCCACGCGCTCAACTTGTCGTCGATGACTGCCCGATCGCCAAGGGCCGCACGCACGTGTTCGCGCTGCAACACTGCCGACCAGACGGCTTTCATGTCGCCGGGTTTTTGTGAAGCACCACGCAAGATACCGAAGCCGATGTTCACCCGACCGTCGGCGAGCGGAAACGACCACGCGTATCCCGGCAATAATTCCGGCTCGAACCACACGTACAGACGATCCTTGGCCGGACCGTTGACGTGATGAACGTATTGTCGCAGTGCATGCCACTCGCCGAGGTATGCACTGCGTTCAGGCAATACGGCTTTGCGCACGGGTGACCACATGCCATCGGCGGCGATTACCACGCGGGCAGTGCGTTCACCTGCGCTGGTGACAATGCGGATCACATCATCACGCTGTTCGATGTCGAGAAACGCGACTCCTTCATGCACGGTGATGTTGCACGCCCGCGCGTGGGCAACCAGTGCTGCATCCAGATCCATCCGCGAGGCGATGGCGGCAAACTGGCCGTCGGCAGGCAATTGCAGATCAACGATTCGGCCCGACGGTGAACGCAATGTGACATCACGACACACCTTCCAACTCGCCACAGTCTCGGGACGCAGGCCGAGTTGTTCGAGTAGTCGCAGCGCACCAGTGGTGAGCCCGTCACCGCAGCACTTGTCGCGCGGAAAAGTTGCCTTGTCGATCACCTCGACGGACAAGCCATGGCGTTGCGCTGTGAGGGCAGCAGCTATGCCGGCAGGCCCGGCCCCAATGACGAGTACTTCAGTGTGACGAGTCACGGGCGAAGAGACTAGATTGCGTCAGCGTCACAAATCCGACGCAGTCGTCGAAAGGAACGGTCATGGCGAAGTTGTGTGAAGGTCGAGTGGTAGTGGTCACTGGCGCGGGGCGAGGCATCGGGCGTGAGCATGCGTTGAGTTTGGCTCGCCACGGTGCACATGTCGTCGTGAACGACCTTGGTGCCGGTGTCGACGGCAGTGGTGGCGACGTTTCACCCGCACAACAAGTGGTTGCTGAAATCGAAGCCATGGGTGGCAAGGCCATCGCCAATGGTGATGACATCTCCTCCTTTGATGGTGCAGAGCGGCTGATCAAGGCAGCGGTCGACACTTTCGGCGATCTGCACGGTGTGGTGAACAACGCCGGCATCTTGCGCGATCGCATGATGGCCAACATGTCGGAAACCGAATGGGACTCGGTCATCAAGGTGCACTTGAAGGGCACCTTTGCACCTTCGCATTTTGCAGCGGCGTACTGGCGTGATCAATCCAAGGCCGGCAAACCTGTCGACGGTCGCATCATCAACACCACATCGGTTTCTGGCTTGTACGGCAACATTGGCCAGGCCAACTACGGTGCCGCAAAAGCAGGTATTGCTGCGTTCACCGTGATCACTGCGCTGGAACTCGCACGTTACGGCGTGACGGTGAATGCCGTGGCGCCCGTGGCACTCACACGCATGACCGAGAACCTGCAACCCACACCCCCCACGGATGAAGAGCGTGAAGCACAGTCACCACGTTGGATTGCACCCATCGTGACGTGGCTGGCGTCGGCAGAAAGCAAAGGCGTGACCGGTCGCGTATTCGAAGCGAGTGGTCGCACGTTTGCGATCGCCGAGGGCTGGGTGCGCGGTCCGTCGCACGACCCAGTCGACGATCCGACTCGTTTGGGCCCGATCGTCGAAGGATTGCTGGGCAACGCTCGTGTCAACTCCGGCATGGACGGACGCCCCGGCACGTGGCCGCAACCACAAAAGAAGTAGCGCCAACTAGTCGAGTTGTTTGGCGAGCATCGCCACGATGAGACCGGGCTTCGACTCTTGTTCACCCACCTGGGTGAAACCAAGTCGGGCATGAAATCGCAGTGAGCCTTCGTTTCGAGGCTGCAGGTTGACCTCACAGGTAAAGAGGTTGGTGCGTCCCTCGTTGCGGATACGTTGTTCCACTTCGCCATACAGCAGTTGACCCAACCCGTGCGATCGAAACGGTTCGTCGATGACCACGCGATCCAGATACACAAAGGACGGATAGCGGGCAGCGAACCAGGCGTAGTTGACGCCCAAGTCCTGCGGCAATCCGCTGGAGAACGTGGTGCAGAATCCCGCAACGGTGTCAGCAACCGTGTCTGCACCGATAACCAGCGCATGCTGGGCGAGTGCGAGGTCCACTTCCAGTTCGGCGCGGTCCATGTACGACACGGCCGGCACGTTGCCGTTGTTGAGGCGCAGCACTTCGTCGAAGTGCGACTGATTCATCTGTCGAATCTGGCTCAGAACAACCTCAATTCATCCACGCGACGCCCGCGCAGTTCGTCGTAGTCGACTTCCTTCCAAGCAAGCCCACGGGTTTCGGCGAGCGTGCGCGCCTGTGGCTTGATGGATTGTGCGACGAACACACCACGCAACACGCCGAGTGACGAATCTGCCCGTAGATACTCCAGATACCGACCGAGTTGTTCAACGCCATCGATCTCTCCACGGCGCTTCACTTCGATTGCCACGGTGGATCCGTCGGCGGCACGACAGAGCAAATCAATCGGGCCAATTGCCGTCGGGTATTCGCGCGAGATGAGGATGAGACCGTCTTCGATGACGCTGGGATCACTCGCCAAAAGTTCTTGTAGGTGCGCCTCCACACCATCTTTCGACAATCCGGGATCATCGCCAAGTTCGTGGGCGCTGTCGCTGAATACCTGCAGCAAATGGATGGTGAGTTTCTCATCCTTCGGGTTGGTGATTTCCCAGCGATCCACGAATTCGCGGATCTCGTTGGGGGCATTCATCCAGTTGAGGGGCTTGTAGGCGCCACCGTCGGCATGAATGGCAATGCATCCATCGGCTTTCACCATGATGAGTCGCGTTGCCTCGGGCAGTGAGGCTTCTAGTCGACCGGCGTAGTTGACCGTGCAACGGGCGATGACGAGACGCACCCGCTAATACTGACAAATCTCGGGTCAGCGCGCCACATGCTCGCGCATGCGCTTTTGAATGAGTTCACGTCGCTTCTGCAAATCACGGTAGGTCATCCGATTCACGTCGTTGCTGACGCCCAGACCAGCCTTCACACTGTCGAGGTTGATTTCCACTTGTGTGTGGTCGATGCCGAGTTCGCGACCAAGGCGCTCGCCGTGCCGTTGCGCAAACAGCATCGAGATGTTGGCAATCTCGCCGAGCAAGTCGAGGTCCGGAGCAAGGCGGGCAATTGCGCCATCCAAGAACACCATGTTCTTCACGTACAACATGAGCTCCTTGGGCATGCGGGCGCCGTACGCCAACATCGCCTTCACGACACGTTGTACTTCCTTCACGAGTTCTTCGCCCGACAGCGAGGTTGGGTCGATCGTCGGTTGATCGAGCCGCAGATCCTTGATGACCGCGTCGATGTCGGTGTCCATCGGTAGTGCACCAAGG
Organism: Actinomycetota bacterium; assembly: GCA_041175765.1. GTDB lineage: Bacteria > Actinomycetota > Acidimicrobiia > Acidimicrobiales > Ilumatobacteraceae > F1-60-MAGs027. The sequence goes on from JBEDEI010000159.1 coordinate 4,208, forward strand.
TCGCGCAGAGCCATGATTTGACCCTTCACGTCGTTGGTCGTTGCACTCAGCATGAGTCGCAGGAATGCCATGCGTCGCACACCAGTGAGGCGACCAACGATGCCAAAGTCGAGCAACGCGGTGCGTCCGTCGCGCATCACGAACAAATTGCCACCGTGCAGGTCACCATGAAACACGCCGTACAACAGGGCGCCTTCCATGAACGCCACCATGCCGGTGCGGATGACCGCCTCGGTGTCGATGCCTGCATCCTTCATGCCGGCGACATCGTCGAACTTGAAACCTTCGAGTCGTTCCATCACGATGATGCGACGCGTGACCAACTCGGGGTGTGGGCGCGGGATGACATAACCGTCTTGTTGCAAGTCGGCCAGGATGCTGGCGATATCGAGCATGTTGGAGGCTTCGAGGCGGAAGTCCAATTCTTCGACGATGGTTTCGGCGAAGAGTTCCACCAACGCCGGCGGGTTGGCAAGTGCAGCAACCTTGATACGACCCACCAGGAATGGCGCAAGCCAAGCCATGACTTTCAGATCCTTGCGCACGAGCGTGCCAACCTGCGGTCGTTGTACTTTCACCACGACTGCTTCACCGGTTCGCAGAACTGCGGCATGCACCTGGGCGATCGACGCGGCAGCGATGGGAGTAGTGGCGAACGTGGTGAAAACGTCTTCAATGCGAGCCCCAAGGTCGCTCTCGACCACTTGGCGAACGTCGCTGAATGATTCCGCCGGCACTTGATCGCGACAGCGCTTGAATTCCTCGACGAGCTCGACAGGGAAGAGACCCTCACCACTCGAGATGATTTGTGCCAACTTGATGTAGGTGGAACCCAAGCGTTCGATTGCGCGGCGCATACGCAGCGACAAGTCGGCCCGCGAGGCCTCGGGGCTGGCGTAGCGATTGCGTCGTCGTTTCCACCACCACGGAAGCAGCGCAAGACCAAGGCGCGTGACCACCACAATCAAGCGACCGATTGGGGGTACACGCGGCTTGCTCATGAGCGACGGCAACTCTTCGCGGGCTTGGTTGCGGATGCCGTCGATGAGCCCGCGCCAACGCACCGTGTCGCGATGCAAGACCCACGGTGGGGTATCGCTGAACGCACCCCAGGTTCGGTCGCTCGGGGTTATTGCGTTTTCCACCCTCGCAGTCTGCCTACGCCAAGCACCTCAGCGTCGGGCGCAGCGACCTAGTTGGCTGTGAAGTTGCGCACTACGCGCAGGATGTCGTCGGCGAGATGCGGTTGGCAGACCAAGAGGTCAGGCAGCCAGGTGTCGCGCGCGTTGTAGACGAATGGGCTGCCATCGATGCGACTCGTGTGCAAACCTGCTGCTCGCGCCACGGCGATGGGGGCAGCCGAGTCCCATTGGTGTTGGCCGCCAGCGTGCAAGTAGACGTCTGCGTGTCCGAGCACGACGGCCATGGTCTTGGCGCCGGCTGAGCCGAGTCGTGCGCCGTCGAAACCGAGTTCGCGACCGACGGCAGCCGCAATTGCCGGGGTGCGTGAACGTGTCACCACCATGATCGGCGGACGGGCGTGCCGCACGGGCGTGGGTGGTGCAGGCGTGGTGCTCAGCGTGGTCGATAGTGCGGGCAAGGCGACTGCGGCTGCCGTGAGATCCCCGTGCGCACCTGCTGTGCGTTCCCACAGTGCGATGTGCACCGCCCAGTCGTCACGGTCGCCTTCGCCGAATTCGGCCGTGCCATCCAGTGGATCGATAATCCAGACGCGATCTGCCGACAAACGCCGCGCGTCATCGCTGCCCTCTTCGGAGAGCACCGAGTCGTTCGGACGCTCGCGACGCAACGTGTCCATGATGAAGTGCTGGGCGATTTCGTCGCCGGCTTCCATCATGTGCCAGGGCGGGGAGTCGTCGCGCAACATCCTTTCGCGCAACTCCACGAGTAGCGCACCGGTTTCGCTCGCTAATCGAGTGGCAAGTTCAGCGTCGGTCAACGGGTGCGCCGTCCGAGTTCGATTGCGCGACGCACCAAGTCGCGTACCGCATGTTCTTGGGCGCCTGAGGCAATTACTCGCTGGATGCCGTTCTCCAGGATCTCCGCATCGGCCTCGTCGAATTCCGCCGTGCGTCGCGTGGTGGCGACCGTGCTGACGGCAAGCAGCACGATTGCCGCGATGGCACTGATGATGCCCGCAGTGAGCACGGCGCCGATGTTGTTGTCGGCGAGCGAAGCAACGATCATGCTCGCAATGCCGCCGACAAAGCAGAGAATGCAGACCACCCGAATGGCGCGCACTGCGCGGGAGTTGCTCGTCAGCTGCGTGGTCATCATTTGCGAATGAGCGGCTTGTAGCGCAGGCGCTTGGGCTGCTCGGCGTCGGCGCCGAGTTCCTTGCGGCGCCATGCTTCGTAGTCCTGGAAGTTGCCTTCGAACCAACGCACTTGACTGTTGCCCTCGAATGCCAGGACGTGAGTGGCGATGCGATCCAAGAACCAGCGGTCGTGGCTGATGACCACGGCACATCCGGGGAAGGCCTCGAGTGCGGATTCGAGCGCACGCAGCGTGTCGACATCGAGGTCGTTGGTGGGTTCGTCGAGGAGCAAAACGTTGCCACCGCTCTTCAGCAGTTTGGCAAGATGCACTCGATTACGTTCACCACCCGACAGTTCTCCAACTTTCTTCTGCTGATCGCTGCCCTTGAAGTTGAAGCTCGCCACGTAGGCACGCCCGTGAATCTCTTGCCCGCCAACCTTGAGCACGTCTGCACCGCCGGTGATTTCTTCGTAGACGCTGTGCTCGGGGTTGAGTGAATCGCGACTTTGGTCGACGTAACTCAACTGCACGGTGTCGCCCACCACGACGTTGCCGGAGTCTGGTTGTTCTTGTCCGGTGAGCATGCGGAACAAGGTGGTCTTACCCGCGCCGTTGGCACCGATGATGCCAACGATGCCTGCGGGCGGCAGCGAAAAGCTCAAGTCTTCGATGAGGAGTCGGTCGCCGTAGCCCTTCGATAGATGCTCGACGGTGATGACGGTGTCGCCAAGTCGTTTGCCGGCTGGGATGTTGATCTCCAACTTGTCGGCACCGCGCTCGGCGGCTTGTGCTTCGGCATGCAACTTTTCGTAGGCGGCCAAGCGTGCCTTGCCTTTTGCCTGGCGTGCTTTCGGTGCCATGCGCACCCACTCCAATTCGCGCTGCAAGGTGCGACGGCGTACGTCGTTGGATTTCTCTTCTTGGGCCAGACGTTCTTGTTTTTGCTCCAACCAACTCGTGTAGTTGCCCTGGAATGGGAGCCCGCGACCGCGGTCAAGTTCCAGAATCCATTTGGCCACGTTGTCCAAAAAGTATCGGTCGTGCGTGATGGCAATGACGGTGCCGGAGTATTCCTGCAGGAATCGTTCGAGCCAGTCAACACTTTCTGCGTCGAGGTGGTTCGTTGGTTCGTCGAGCAGCAACAAGTCGGGGCGAGAGAGCAGTAGTCGACATAGCGCCACACGACGGCGCTCGCCGCCGGACAATTTCGTGACGTCGGCGTCGTTGGCGGGACAGCGCAGTGCATCCATTGCAATTTCTACGTTGCGTTCCAAACTCCATGCATCGGCGGTTGCAATTTTCGCTTCTAGTTCGGCTTGGCGGGCACCAACTTTTTCAAAATCGGCATCGGGTTCACCCCACATCGCGGTGACCTTTTCGTATTCCGCGAGGAGGTCACGAATGGGGGCAACGCCATCCATCACATTGCCGAGCACGTCCTTCGTGGCATCGAGTTGCGGCTCTTGAGCGAGCAGACCGACGCTGAAGCTGGGCGTGAGTCGCGCTTCGCCGCTGTAGCCGTCGTCAAGACCGGCCATGATCTTGAGCAGACTCGACTTACCGCTGCCGTTGGAGCCAAGCACACCAATTTTTGCGCCAGGGTAAAACGACAACGAGATGTCGGCGAGTACCTGACGGTCGGGCGGATAGAAGCGGCCCAGTTTGTAGCAGGTGTAAATGAATTCAGCAGTCACCGCCGTACAACCTAGTTTCCACTACCTTCTATAGGCGAGCGACGCGAGTGGCTCGTTACACAACCGACTTCTGGGAGGTCATCCAATGGAACTCTTCTCTGGCAACTATTTCCTCGACTTCTTCATGCGCTATCTGCATGTTCTCACAGGTATTGCCTGGATCGGCTTGCTGTACTACTTCAACTTGGTGCAGGTTCCGGCACTTGCGTCGTATGGCGATGAGGCCAAGGCCCGCAACATCACGCTCGACAAGTTGGCGCGTCGCGCACTCTGGTGGTTCCGTTGGGCTGCCATCGCCACTTTGGGTACGGGGCTTTTGATCACCGGTCAGCCCGACTACTGGCAGAACTTTTTGAACACGGGCTCGACTGCCGGCATCGGTCACGACGCGGCAATCACCGTCGGCATGATTTATGCCATCACCATGGCTGCCAACGTATGGATGATCATCTGGAAGAACCAAAAAGTGGTGTTGGCAAATGCGGTGAATGTTCTGGGCGGCGGTCAGGCCGACCCGAACGCGCCAGCAGCAGGACGTCGTGCTCTGTTGGCTTCCCGCCAGAACTTGATTTTCTCGGTTTCGATGTTGTGGTTCATGGTTGGTTCAGCCCACTTCTACAGCGGCGCCTATTCCGAAGCCACGCCGAGCCAGGCGTCCACCTACGTGATTATCGCGGTGGTTCTGGGTGCGCTCCTGCAGATAAATGCCCTCGGAAAACTCGGCGGTACCGCGGCCACCAACAAGTTGTTGTGGCCCTACGAGTCGCACAAGAACGCAATGATCACCAGCGGTGTGCTGTGGCTGGTGCTCTGGCTGCTTTCGGAGTTCATGCTCGGCTGAGCACGAGCTCTGCAATAAGTACGCTGGGGGCGTGAGTTCGCCAGTGAATACCTCGACGTCGGGCGACGACTTTGGTGCCAATTCCTGGCTCGTCGAGGAGATGTACGAGCGCTTCCGCGACAATCCCGCTGCTGTCAGCGAGCAGTGGCGCGAGTTCTTCAGCGACTACAAATCTCTCGGGACACGCAAGGGCGACCCGAGTGCCGAAATCGTCCGGCCAACGATGTCGGGTACGACCAGTAATGGTTCGGTGGACAACACTGCGCCGGCGCGCCGCCCTGTTGCAATTACGTCGACGCAGCCCACTGCGGTTGCCGAGCCGGTCGCGCTGACCCCACCGCCGGCACCGGAGCCGATTCGTGGAGTTGGCGCAGCAATCGCCACGAACATGGAGCGCAGTTTGTCGGTGCCCACTGCCACGAGCATGCGACAAATTCCTGCCAAGTTGCTGGAAGTGAATCGTCGTGTGATCAACGGATACCGCTCACGTACGGGTCAAACCAAGGTGAGCTTCACGCACCTCATTGGTTTTGCCGTCGTACGAGCGATGGCCGATGCCGTACCCAACATGAAGAACGCTTATGTGGCTGATGCCGATGGCAAACCGCAACTCCAGCGGCACGTCAACGTGAACATCGGCTTGGCGGTGGATGTCGACAAAGGCAGCGGCCAGCGCACATTGGTGGTGCCAGTGTTGAAGGGTGCCGACACGTTGGACTTCCTCGGCTTTGTGGTCGCTTATGACGACATCATCCGCAAGGTGCGCGCCAACAAGTTGACCGTCGACGATTTCCAAGGTGCGAACGTGAGCCTGACCAACCCGGGCACCATCGGCACGAATCAGTCGGTGCCGCGTTTGATGCCGGGTCAGGGCGTCATCGTCGGGGTCGGCTCGATCGATTACCCCGCAGAGTTCCAGGGCAGTGACGAGCGGGCGTTGAACCAACTTGGTGTTTCCAAAGTGGTCACCATCACCAGCACCTACGACCACCGCATCATCCAGGGAGCCGAGAGCGGGTTGTTCCTCAAATATGTGCACGAGCTCCTCCTTGGCGAACACGGTTTCTACGAAGCCATCTTCCGCAGTCTTGGAGTGCCGTACGAATCGGTGAAGTGGCGTACCGACACCAACGATCTTGAAGGTGTCGATCTGCAGGCACACAAACAAATGCAAGTTGCCACGCTGATTCGCGTGCATCGTGTGCGTGGCCATTTGATTGCCGACCTCGATCCGTTGCGATGGAAAGCGCCACGGATGCCGCGCGAACTGGATCCATTGACCTACGGCTTGACGATCTGGGACTTGGATCGCGAATTTGCCACCGGTGGTGTGGGTGGTGTGCAGCGTTCGACCCTCGGTGAACTTCTCGGTGTGTTGCGTGATGCCTATTGCCGCACGATCGGCGTGGAGTACATGCACATCCAGAACACCGATGAGCAGCGCTGGATGCAAGAGCGCGTCGAAGGCCGCGTCGATGAATTGGTGCCCGAGCCGATGGTGATTTTGGAGCGTCTGAACGCTGCAGAGGCATTCGAGCGATTCTTGGCAACGAAATATGTCGGCACCAAGCGGTTCGGGCTCGAAGGTGCCGAGTCGGCCGTACCGATCATGGACACGATTTTGAATCTGGCCGCCGATCATGCGCTGGATGGTGCGGTCATCGGTATGGCACACCGTGGTCGACTCAACGTGTTGGCCAATGTGGTCGGCAAGAGTTTGGAACATCTCTTTGGAGAATTCGAAGGACACGTCGACCCGGATGCCGTGCAGGGTTCGGGTGACGTGAAGTACCACCTGGGTGCCACCGGCAAGTTCCAGGCGCGTAGTGGTGCGCTCCTGCCAATTGAACTGGCATCGAATCCAAGTCACTTGGAGACGGTCGACCCCATCGTGTTGGGCACCGTGCGTGCCATGCAAGACCAGATCGAACCACCTGGCGCATTCAGTGTGTTGCCGTTGCTGGTGCACGGTGACGCCGCATTCGCCGGCCAAGGTGTCGTCGCCGAATGTTTGGCGATGAGCGATACGAGTGGTTACCGAGTGGGTGGCACGATCCACCTCATCATCAACAATCAAATCGGTTTCACTACGTCGCCTGAGTACGCGCACTCGTCGCAGTATTGCAGCGACATTGCCAAGTCGGTTGGTGCGCCAATTTTCCACGTGAATGGTGACGACCCGGAGGCATGCGTGCGCGTTGCCAAACTCGCATTCGACTATCGACAGCGTTTCCACAAGGACGTGGTCATCGACATGGTGTGCTACCGCCGCCACGGACACAACGAAGGTGACGACCCGAGTTACACCCAGCCACTCATGTACAAGGCGATTGCCGAGCGACGCAGCGTGCGCAAGTTGTATCTCGAGGCACTGGTAAAGCGGGGAGTGGTCACCCTCGAAGAAGCCGAGCGGGTGTTGGCCGACTATCAGGGCAAGTTGCAGTTGGCTCTCGACGATACGCGCGCCCACGCGCGGGCCGTGAGCAAAGTTCCCGCACCGCCCAAGCCACTCGGTGTGTTGCCGCACGTGCCCACGGGAGTGGATCGCGCGGTGCTCGATCGCGTGTTCGCCGCACTCAACCATTACCCGCAGGACTTCACGGTGCACCCGAAGTTGTTGCGTCAGTTTGAAGGTCGCGCCGAAATGTACGCACGCGACGGCGAGGTCGACTGGGCAACCGCGGAAGCACTGGCGTTCGGCACCCTGAATGTGGAGGGCACGCCGGTGCGCTTGGCTGGCGAAGATTGCCGTCGTGGCACGTTCAGCCATCGACATGCAGTGCTCGTTGACTACGTCAACGAAACGAAGTATGCACCGCTCGCCAATCTTGGCGCTGGTGCGGGAAAGTTCTGGGTCTATGACTCGCTGTTGTCGGAGTACGCCGCGCTCGGTTTCGAATACGGATATGCGCATGCCAACCCCGCCGCGTTGGTGTTGTGGGAGGCACAGTTCGGCGATTTTGTGAACGGTGCCCAAGTCATCATCGACCAATATCTCGTGGCTGCCGAAGACAAGTGGGGCCAGCACAACGGGCTCGTGCTCTTGTTGCCGCACGGCATGGAAGGCCAGGGCCCCGAACACTCGTCGGCGCGACTCGAACGTTTCTTGCAACAGTGCGCCGAGGACAACATTCAGGTGGCGTACCCGACGACGGCGCGCCAGTACTTCCACTTGTTGCGTCGTCAAGTGCGTCGGGATGTGCGCAAGCCACTCGTCGTCATGGCACCCAAGCAACCGTTGCGCATGAAGGAGAGTCGCTCTCCGATCGTCGAGCTCACCACCGGATCGTTCAACGAGGTGCTCGACGATCCTTTCGTTGTCGATCCTGCTGCGGTGAAGCGAGTGGTGTTGTGCGCCGGCAAAGTTGCCTGGGACGCCATGGGCGAGCGCACCAAGCGTGGTGCCGGAGTCGCCGTGGTGCGAGTCGAGCAGTTGTATCCATTTCCCGAGGGTCAGATCAACGAGCTGTTGGGCCGGTATCCGAATGCCAAAGAAGTGCTGTGGTTGCAGGAAGAGCCCGAGAACATGGGCGCCTGGCATTTCGTCGAGCACATCATCTGGCGACTCAAAGATCGCGGTTACGACCTGCGACATGTGAGCCGTGTGGAATCGGGGAGCCCTGCCACGGGGTCAAAGGCCGTGCATGATCAGGAACTCGCCGAACTCATGGACTCGACTTTCGCTCCGTGGTGACCCCCAAAGCCAAGATTGGCGCACGAACGATTCCCAATCACGTGGTGGTGGACGGCAGCAACCTTGCCACCGAAGGACGTAGTGCACCGAGTTTGACGCAACTGAACGAGGCAGTGTTGGCGTTCATGCAGGAGTTTCCCAAAACGCAGGTGACCGTCGTGGTGGATGCAAGTTTCGGTCACCGCATCGACAAGAAAGAAGCAGCGGAATTCTCCGAAGCAATCGCCAATGGCGAATTAGTCACACCACCTGCCGGAGCGGTGGGGCGTGGAGACGGCTTCGTGTTGATGATTGCCGACAAAGTGAAAGCCACCATCGTGTCGAACGACAGCTACCAAGAGTTCCACGACCAGTACGCGTGGCTGTTTGATCAAGGGCGTCTCATTGGGGGCAAGCCGGTGCCGCATGTCGGTTGGGTATTCGTTGACCGTCTGCCCGTGCGGGCGAAGAATGACGCCGTGCCGCGTCGCGGTGTGCCGAACAAAACCGCGCCGATTCC
>JBEDEI010000160.1:0-8850 GCA_041175765.1 Actinomycetota bacterium
TCTCTGTGCGCTCGGGGGCGACGTGGTACGACTCGTGACCCTGGCCGGTGAGTGACCGATTCAACTCGAATCGCACACGATTCGGCTCGGTGGTGCGCTTCATCGTGACGGCAACTGGCTGACCCATGTGCAAAGACGCTAGTTGCTCGGCTTGTACTTGGTTACGCCTCTGCAACTACGGTGAACCTCGTGGAACTCGACGCATTCACCCAAGCAGCAACTACCTTCCTCGACGCCAATCTGCCCCGCAAGGAGGCCGCCAAGGCATTCGTCTGGGGCGAAGGCTCGGACAACGTTTCGATGTTCGAAGAAAAATCCCGCGAAGCCGAACACGAAATGGTGGCAACCGCCAAAGAGTGGCGTACGAAAAAATTCGATGCGGGCTTCGGCTGGATTACCGGCCCAAAGGAACACGGAGGTGCCGGCCTTACCGCTGCCCACGAGCGCGCATACGCAGCAGTAGAGGCCAACTACAGGGTGCCCAACCAAAGCATCTTCACCATCGGCCTGGGAATGGTGGCACCGACGCTGTTGGCACACGGCACCCCCGAAGCAAAAGAAAAGTTCTTGCGCGCAATGTGGCGTGCCGACATCGTCGGCTGTCAGTTGTTCAGCGAACCAGGTGCCGGCAGTGACTTGGCCGCAGTGCAAACCAAGGCCGAGCGCGATGGCGATGAGTGGGTGATCACCGGCCAAAAAGTGTGGACCTCGGGTGCCCACTACAGCGACATTGGTGAAGTGATCTGTCGGACCGATCCGTCCCTTCCCAAGCACAAGGGTCTCACCGCTTTCCTTGTCGACATGCAAGTACCCGGAGTGGAGATTCGTCCGCTGCGGCAAATGACCGGTGGCGCGAGCTTCAACGAAGTGTTCTTCAACGAAGTGCGCGTGCCGGATTGGTACCGACTCGGGGATGTGAACGCTGGTTGGGGTGTTGCCCTCACCACTCTGATGAACGAGCGGGCGGCAATCGGAGCAGGAAGTGGCGGCGGCGAGGTGTCGATGATGACGCGCATCACCGCAATGGTGCGTCACTTCGGGCTCGAGAATGACGCCATCGTGCGCGACATGGTGGCCAACATGTACATCAACTACCGGGTTGCCAATTTCAACAACAAACGCGCGATGGACAAAATGAAGGCCGGTCAAACCCCCGGACCAGAAATGTCGATTTCCAAGATGGCACTCGTCAACAACCAGAAACTTCTCAACGACTTCCTCTCCCACGTACTTGGTGCACGCCTGCAAGCCGACACCGGCGAGTGGGGCACGTTCTCGTGGAGTCAACTCATCCTTGGTGCACCAGGCATGCGAATCGCTGGCGGTTCCGACGAGGTGATGCGCAACATCGTGGGCGAACGAGTGCTCGGATTGCAAAAAGAACCCGGAATCGATTCCAAGTCCGCATTTCGTGACCTCAAAGTTGGAACACAAAAGAGCTAAGCGCTTCGCAGCCCCAGATTTTCCATAAACGCCCAACTGGTGCGATGCAGGGGTGAAACGCCGTGCTCACGCAGCCCTGCGCGGTGCTTGGGGCACGGATAGCCCTTGTTGGTGGCGAATGCCCAATGCGGATGCTGCAGCGATTCATTACGCATCAGCCGATCCCGCGAGACCTTGGCCAACACACTGGCGGCGGCAACCGACAGCGATTCGGTATCGGCTTTCACGCGCATCAACACGCGCGGCACGTTGGGTGACACGAAATTCCAGCGGCCATCCACGATTGCTGCGTCTGGTCGCACACCACGCGATGACAACTCCTCAAATGCACGAGTGGTAGCCAGGCGCTGGGCTGCGCTCATGCCGAGTGTGTCGCATTCGGAGTTCGTGGCACTTCCCAATGCCCATGCTTGGCACTGCGCGGCAACTTCGTCAAAAATCTGTTCACGCTTTTTTTCGCTCAACGATTTGGAGTCACGGGCGACGAACGCCGACTCTTCGATACCGCTGCCGAGCACCGCCACGCACACCACGAGCGGCCCGGCCCACGAGCCCTTACCCACCTCATCGACACCACACACCACGCCAGACAGCGAACGCTCGATCGACAGCGACGGCCGATGGTTGCCAGCACGACTCACGGCGCGACTCGCAATAGCGCCTCTCCCTGTGCCTGCGAGGTGGCAAACGAGGCATCCACCTGCGGAGCGTGCAGGAGCAGTCCTGGCGGGCCCTCTACTTCCCACAGCAGCGCCACGTTCTCGCCGTGCCAACGCATGGCCAGCGAGATGCGATGTTGCGGTGATGCAATCAGTCCGTGTGCTTCTGCGTTGACTCCCCGGATCTCAGCCGGTATGCCACCTGGCAACAGATTGGCATGAAGCGGTGCGTCGGCACGCACGAACTGTTCCTCGGCTGCCGACAAGAACTCCACCGCGCCGTCAAGATCACCGCGTTGCTCCCCTGTGCCTGTTGGAGGCACGAACGGCAATGAACCTGTGTCAAGTAAGCGCTGCCATACGCGCACGGCGTCGCTGACAGCCGCAGTTTCTTCGGCGCGAGCAAACACATGTGCAGCCAACACCAGAGCTCGTGCCGACCAGCGCGACGGAGACGGCTTGCGCGCAATGCGCTGTAGGGCATCGGCCACGGGCGACACCCATTCACGTGCAGGATCACCCATCCGCACGCGCTCGCCAATGGCCAGCACACCAAGTGATGCACTGCTCTGCAATAGATCATCGATGTCTCGTGTACTGGCCATCAATACGGTGCTGCGTGCTGAAACGAGTCGGTGGCTTGCGACCGTGAGACGACTGGCTCGCTCACCCGACTGCACCCAACCACGCACCACCTGATCAGATGACGGCAAAAGACCCATCTCGATGGGCCGTGCTGCACGTCGCCGACCGAAGCGGGAGCGCTCGAGCGGCCACGCAAACGTAATGCTGCTGCGATGCGCCAGCGGAAATGCACTCACGCCATCGGGCACGCAAACCCCCTGCGGAACTGCGCCACCGGCAGCGGCCGTCGACGACAACGATGCAGTCGGCACCGCAATAGCCACCGGCTGCGGGGAGTGATTGTCCACCTGCATCACCACACACCCGCCTTGGTCGGCAACTACGTACACGCGTTGCACGACATCACCATTCGGCACGGCCACTTTGGTTTCCACCACGGGTGTGCCATCGATCTGCCGTTGGCGAATACTTGGCTCTTTACGTGGGTCATGCCAACGATCACTGGCGGCCACCCACCAACCGCACTCCGCACCACGCCACTCATCGGGGTGCACGACACCGGCACCATCAACGGTGGCTTGCGCGACGCCGCGCAAACCGATACGCACACCGACCGGCGACGTCTTGTTTGCCATCGGCAACTCTTTGCTTTACTCGCGCTCAGACTTACGCGAGCGCGTCATCAAACGCATCATTCCCTCGGCAGCACTCAAGCGACCTTCACATACCTCGGCCACGGCCTCACAAATCGGCATCTCCACACTCATCTTTCGCGCCAGCGCCACGACGGCACCGGCACTCTTTACTCCCTCGGCCACCATGTGGTTCATCGATGCGTTGACCTCTGCAATGGTTTCGCCTTTGCCGAGGCGTATGCCGACCGTTGTATTGCGGCTTTGCATCGACGAGCACGTCGCGATGACATCCCCCATGCCCGCCAGGCCAGAAAATGTGCCCGGATTGGCCCCGAGTTTTGCACCGAGGCGTGTCATTTCTGCCAGTCCCCGCGTGATCAGCGTGGCCCGCGAGTTGTCGCCGAATCCCATGCCGTGGGCCATTCCGGCGGCGATGGCAATCACGTTCTTGACCACACCGCCCACTTCGCAGCCGACGATGTCGTCATGCGTGTAGACCCGAAACAGCGGACGGCTGAACACCTCCTGCAGCCGCAGACACTCTCGCGCATCGGCACATGCCACCACGCTCGCTGCTGGTTGGCCTGCGGCGATTTCGCCGGCAAGATTCGGGCCCGAGAGCACGGCGACCCCGTGGTCGGGTGCCAAGTCCACGAGCACCTCGCTCATGCGCCGACCGGTGCCGCGTTCCAAACCTTTCGTCAGACTCATCAACACAGCAGTTGGTTCGAGATGCAAGACGAATGAGCGCACTGCATCGCGAAAACCCGCCGAAGGCACTGCCACGATCACCAGCGATGCATCCGTGACGGCATCCACGATGTCGCTCGTGATGTACAACTCGTCATGCACACGATGCGCCGGCAGATATCGCGAGTTCACTCGCGTGGCACGCAACTCGTCGGCCAATTCGCTACGGCGCGCCCACAACACCGTTGGTGCGTTGTGGGCAAGATGCGAGGCCACCGTCGTGCCCCACGATCCAGCACCGATCACTGCCACCCGGGCATAAGGCATTACCACGCCCAAATCGTAGGCTCAGACACGTGAGTGCGCCTGCGGGGATCGCCGTCGTGGTGCCAATCAAGTCATTTGCTTCGGCAAAGTCGCGGCTTGCCGACGCTCTCTCCCCATCTGCCCGCCAGGCGCTGGCTCGGCAATGCGCCACCACCGTGTTGCAGGCCGCCGGGGCACTCCCGGTGTTTGTGGTGTGCAACGACGACACCGTGGCCACCTGGGCCCGTGAGCACGGCGTCAAGGTGGTGCAGCCCGCCGAGCCTGGGCTCAACGCCGCTGCAGACTGCGGTCGTGCCGCGGCGCGAGATGCCGGGTATGGCCGAATCCTTGTCGTACATAGCGACTTGCCCAACGCCAACGAACTCACCTCGCTCACTGAAGTACCCGTTGATGTGGTGATCGTGCCAGATCGCCACCGCGATGGCACCAACGTGCTGCTCGTGCCCGCCGCGGGTGCCTTCACCTTCTGCTACGGCCCTGGTTCGAGTGCTGCCCACCAGGCGCAAGCGCGTTCGTTGGGACTGCGCTATGAAGTTGTGGAACGACCAGACCTGGCACTGGATCTCGACACACTCGACGATCTGCACGTGGCGGGCATTCCCACCAACTAAGGCCATAAAAAGAACGAACCGGGAGGCTTTCGCCCCCCGGTCGTTACGTACTCCGAACCGATATAACTTCACCCCAGAGGGGCAAGAGTTATTTCTTCTTTGCAGCCTTCTTCTTACGACGCTTTGGGGCAGCCTTCTTGGTTGCCTTCTTCTTCGTCGCCTTCTTGGCGGCTTTGCGCTTCTTTGCCATGATATTTCTCCTTGATTTTGTGAGGTATTGCTTGTTTGGTATTACCTGTTTGGATTCAGTGCAGCCTTCAGCGTTGAGCTGGGGCTGAACTTCATCGCTGTTGAAGCGGCGATCTGGACCGGTTCTCCCGTTCGGGGATTACGACCCGTGCGCGCCTGGCGCTTTGATGTTGAGAACGAACCGAAGCCCGGCCACGACACCTTGTCACCCTTCGATGCAGACTCAACGACGAGATCAACGAAGGCCTGAATGACTCGGTCAGCTTCCGCTGAAGAGACACTGGTCTTCGCTGCGACTGCCGCGAGGAGATCTGCTTTTGTCATTGCTATTCCTTGCTTTCTCGGAATCGGAGTTCCGTGAACATCAATTTGACTGGATTGGCAGACAAATTGCAAGTATCAGCACCGTCACCCGCAACTGATGCCGCCCATGTTGGCGACGTGCAAAATCGTGCACGCCGCTCTTGCGCGATGCGGTTGCTTAAACGTAATTTGTCGGGAATTCTGCGTCGTCCACAGTGCATCTTGCTGCGCTGGGTTGTGCGGACATCTCCGCCGTCTTGCTGAAAATCCCCGTAATCATTGGCTATTCGTGCAGTTTGTTTCAACATCAAATACTCGTTGCATTCGCGTAGTGCTTGCTACGTTTTCATTTCGTCGGGCGCAATTCGCATGGCCCACAGCCCCGAGATGGCTTGCTGCAAAGGTTCCGATACCGCAAACGGACGACGGGAAGACAGCGGTTCAAAAAATATTTTGCAAAAGTCAAAAAATTCACCGAAAAATCCCCAAACAATCCACCACTGAGACGATGCCAACGACCATGCTTAGAAACGTTGTCTGCTCAACCGATTCGCAACCTCGCTCACTCTGACGCTCACTTCGCCACTGAGCGATCGGGTGCCGCACTCGCACTCGTGCCGCAGCGCATCGTGCTCGACACGTCGGTACTGATCGCCGATCCAACTTCGATTCATGCATTCCCCGGTTGTGCAGTGGTCATTCCGCTCACCGTGGTGGAAGAACTCGACGGCCTCAAGACACGCATGGACGATGTGGGCCGCGCAGCCCGCACCGCCTTGCGCAACGTCGAAGACTTGCGACGCCGTGCCGGGGGGTCGCTCGCCGAGCCCACGCCGCTCACCGACGACCCCGATTCGGGCACGTTGCACATCGAAGTCAACAGCGTGGATCGTGAGCGGCTGGAGCACCACGGGCTTGACCCCGCAATTCCCGACAATCGGATCATTGGGGCTGCGCTTGGTCAGTCAAAAATCGCCCCCACCTGCTTGGTCTCCAATGACGCCGCTTTGCGCATCAAGGCAGCGCACCTTGGACTCACCGCTGATGAGCACCGACCGCTGGCGCGCACGGCCACCGACCGCGCCATGGGCTGGGTCACGCTCGAAGCCGACACCAGCGCCGTCGATGCGTTGTATTCCAACGGAGTGGTCGACCTAGCGAGTGTCGCCGATGCGGATCAGCTCTATAACAACAACTTCGCCATCCTGCGGCACGGTTCGCAATCCGCACTTGCCCGCGTGCGCGACGGTGAGTTTCACCTGCTCGCTTCCAACATGCCCGAGGCCTGGGGGCTGCGCCCGCGCAACAAAGAACAGCGATTCGCGCTCGAGCTGTTGCTCGACCCGGCAATTTCTGTCATCGCCCTCGATGGTCGTGCCGGAACCGGCAAAACGGTCATGGCAATCGCCGCCGGACTCGAACAAGTGGTGGAACAACGCCGCTTCGAACGTCTCGCGGTGTATCGCCCACTCGTACCCGTCGGGCGCGCCGATGTGGGTTTTTTACCCGGTGGCTTGGAAGAAAAACTCGACCCGTGGATGTCGGCGATTCATGACGCCATCATTGCCTTGACGCAGGAGCGCTCCAGCCGTGACGCACGCAGCCTGATCGAAGATCTCTCGGACCGTGGGCAACTCACCCTTGAGTCGGTCACCTTCTTGCGCGGGCGATCCCTGCAACGCCAGTTCGTGGTGGTGGACGAAGCCCAGAACCTGGAACCCACGACGCTCAAAACCATCCTCACCCGCATCGGCGAGGGCACCAAGGTGGTCTTCACGGGCGACACCAGCCAGATCGATGCGCCATACATGGGCGAAAGCAACAATGCTCTTGCCGTATTGATTCAGGCGTTTGCCGGGCAGTCACTCTTTGGTCACGTCACCTTGGCGGCCTGTGAGCGCTCCGAGGTGGCCAGCCTGGCCGCCGAATTGCTGTAAGCCGCACCAGTAGCCGACTCGTCAAATGTCACAGTTCGACACTTGACAGCCACACCCCCGCTTGTTTAGTGTTAAATACAGAGCACAGTCTCCCCTTGTCCGACACCCCCTCCCAAACCGTCGGACAAGGGTCTGTGTGCTCATTGTTTCCAGCGTGGGAAGCAATCGGTAAGTAATTGCATCATTCGCTTTTCACCGAAAGTCCTACATGACCACCTTCGATACACGCACCGAATCACTCACCGATCGCCCTGCACTTCCCGATGACTTTGAAGTTCGCGGTCCGATTGGCGACATCGACTGGACGCAGTTCGCCAATTGCAAGGGCAAGACTCATCTCTTTTTTGCACCGAAAGCAGAGCGCCCCCAGGCCCGAGCCCGACGCGAAGCCAAGGCTCGAACTCTGTGCGATGCATGCATTGTGCGCGATACCTGCCGCGACTTTGCGCGCGTGAACCACGAGTACGGCCTATGGGGTGCCGAGAGTGAAGAAGAGCGGCATCTTGCCGGCTTCACCATTGCCGCCCCGGTCGGCCTGCGTAGTGCGAAGTACCGCAATTTGCGCGCTAGCGCAACTGTGGTGACCACCACCGACGCAGTTGTGGCCGACCACGCCGCGCTCTAGGCGTGGTGTGAGGTAACCCACGCGGTTGCCAACGCGCTGTATTTGCCACCGAGTGCCACGAGTTCGGCATGGGTGCCAATCTCTGCGAGTTGGGCACCATCTACTACGACGATGCGGTCGGCTCGTTGCACGGTAGAAAGACGATGCGCCACCACGATGGTGGTGCGGCCCTGCATGAGGCGCTCGAGCGCGGCTTCCACTTCTGCCTCGGTGCCAGGATCCAGGTTGGACGTGGCTTCGTCAAGCACCAAGACGGCGGGGTCAACGAGTGCGGCACGTCCGAGTGCCACGAGTTGCCGCTCGCCTGCCGACAGACGCGTGCCACGCTCGCGCACCTCGGTGTCAAGTCCTTCAGGAAGCCGCTCAAAGTGGGCCAGAACTCCGAGACGATCGAGGGCCGATTCCACTTCGGCATCGGTAGCAGCGATGCGGGCGAGGCGGACATTGTCACGAATCGTGCCATTGAACAAAAAGCCTTCTTGTGGCACCACCACGATGCGTTGTCGCAGGCTGGCGTGCGTGCCGCCGCGCAAGTTCATGCCCCCGTACGACACTTCGCCAGTGCTTGGGTCGTATAGGCGTGCCATCAATTTGGCGAGTGTGCTCTTGCCTGCACCCGTCGGACCAACGAGTGCAATGCGCTCGCCATCACGCACCACGAGCGACACATCGCGCAACGCGGGCTGCGCAGACCTGGCATAGGAGAACGTGACCCCACTCACTGCAAGATCGCCACGTGCCGGCAATGCGACAGCATCCGGCGCCTCGTCAACTTCGGGGGTGGCGTCGAGAATGGCGAACAACTTATGCAGCGCAGCAGCTGCCGATTGCACACCGTTGTACAAC
>JBEDEI010000161.1:0-14554 GCA_041175765.1 Actinomycetota bacterium
GATGACCAGTCGTTGAAGGACATGACCTATCTCGTCGACCATGAGGGTGTCACGAGTTTCAAGCTGTTCATGGCGTATCCAGGCGTGTTCTACAGCGACGACGGCCAGATTCTGCGTGCCATGCAAACTGCATCAGAAAATGGAGCCATGATCATGATGCATGCTGAAAATGGCATCGCTATCGACGTTTTGGTCCAGCAGCACCTGGCGCGCGGTCAAACCGACCCGAAATATCACTCGTATTCACGCCCGAGCCTGCTCGAAGGTGAAGCCACACATCGAGCAATCGTGTTGTCGAAGGTCGCCGGCAACGTGCCGTTGTACATCGTGCACATGTCGGCATCGGAAGCACTCAACGAGGTGGCGGCCGCCCAGCACGAAGGGCTCAATGTGTTTGCCGAGACGTGTCCGCAGTATCTCTACATGACGCTCGAAGATCATCTCGCACGTCCGGGTTTCGAGGGTGCCAAGTTCGTGTGCTCGCCTCCGATCCGCTCGAAACACGACCACCACGACCATCACGCTGACCTGTGGAAGGGTCTGCGGATGAATGAGTTGGCAATCATTTCCACAGATCACTGCCCCTTCTGTATGAAGGATCAAAAAGAACTTGGACTCGGTAACTTCTCCAAGATTCCCAACGGCATGGGCGGCGTTGAACACCGTATGGAATTGATCTACCAAGGCGTAGTGCTGGGTGAAATTTCACTCGAGCGCTGGGTGGAAACCTGTGCCACTACTCCGGCACGCATGTTCGGCATGTATCCACAAAAGGGCATCATTGCTCCGGGATCTGACGCCGACATCTTGGTGTGGGATCCCACCAAGAAAACCAAGATTGGTATCAACGACAAACATCACATGAACATGGATCATTCGTCGTGGGAGGGCACGGAAATCGACGGCAAAGTCGACACCGTACTTTCACGCGGCATGGTGGTGGTGGAAAACGACACGTTCAAGGGTCGCAAAGGTCATGGCAAGTACATCAAACGTGGACTAAGCCAATACCTTCACTAGACGAGGAGCACAACATGAATCGCATCGGACATTGGGTCAACAACAAGGTGGTGCTCGGTACCTCCGGACGTTCGGGTGTGGTGTTCAATCCGGCGACGGGTGAGCAGCAAGCAGCAGTCGACTTCGCCAGTGTCGCCGAACTCGACTCGGTGGTAGCGGCTGCCAAAGCAGCGCTCCCAGCTTGGCGTTCAACATCGCTTTCTCGTCGCGCCGAGGTGATGTTTCGGATGCGCGAATTGGTGGACGCGAATCGCAAGGAGATTGCCAACATCGTGTCACTCGAACACGGCAAGGTGCCGGCCGACGCCATGGGCGAGTTGGCGCGCGGGTTGGAAAACATCGAGTTCGCCTGCGGAATTCCTGCGTTGATGAAGGGTGGCTATTCCGAGCAAGCCGCGGGTGGCGTCGATGTGTACTCGATTCGTCAGCCACTTGGTGTGGTCGCAGGTATCACGCCGTTCAATTTTCCGGCGATGGTACCGATGTGGATGTTTGCCAATGCCATCATGTGCGGCAACACCTTCGTATTGAAGCCAAGCGAGAAAGACCCGTCCGCGTCGATGTTCATCGCCGATCTGTTGCGCCAAGCCGGTTTGCCCGATGGTGTGTTCAACGTGGTGCACGGCGACAAGGTCGCCGTTGACCGTTTGCTCGAACACCCCGATATCGCAGCAGTGTCGTTCGTCGGCTCGACCCCGATTGCAAAGTACGTGTACGAAACCGGCACCCAGAACGGCAAGCGCGTGCAAGCCCTTGGCGGTGCCAAGAACCACATGCTGGTGTTGCCGGATGCCGATCTTGACATGGCAGCCGACGCAGCGGTGAGTGCTGCTTACGGTTCGTCGGGCGAACGCTGCATGGCGGTGTCGGTAGTAGTGGCGGTGGACACCATCGCAGATGCACTCTTGGACAAAATCAAGACGCGAGTGCCGAACATCAAAGTCGGCCCAGGCACCGACCCGTCGGCAGAGATGGGACCACTCATTACTCGCGAGCACCGTGACAAAGTCGCCGGCTATGTGCAGGGTGCCAGCAAGGAAGGCGCAAAGGTGGTCATTGACGGCACCGCAAAGGCAAAAGATGCCGGCTTCTTCCTCAATCCGAGCCTGATCGACGATGCCAAACCTGGCATGAAGTGTTACGACGAAGAAATCTTCGGACCAGTACTCGTCGTGACGCGCGTGGATGGCTACGAGGCTGGTCTTACATTGATCAACGACAACTTGTATGGCAACGGAACGGCAATCTTCACCCGTGACGGCGGTGTTGCACGTCAGTTCCAATTCGATGTGCAAGTGGGCATGGTGGGTATCAACGTGCCGATTCCCGTGCCCGTGTCGTATTACTCATTCGGCGGATGGAAGGCGAGCTTGTTCGGTGACCAGCACATGTATGGTCCCGAAGGCGTCAACTTCTTCACGCGTGGCAAAGTGGTGACCTCCCGCTGGCCAGACCCGCGCACATCGTCGGTTGATCTCGGCTTCCCACAGAACCGCTGAGGGCTCACCATGGACATCGGCGTCGTATTGCAGACCACCCCACCGGCTTCGCGAGTGATCGACTTGGCGAAGAAGGCCGAAATGTACGGGATGACCCATGTGTGGACATTCGACAGCCACATTTTGTGGGAAGAGCCGTACGTGATTTACAGCCAGATTCTGGCGCAGACAAACAACGTGATCGTCGGTCCGATGGTCACCAACCCAGCCACCCGTGACTGGACCGTCACGGCCAGCGTGTTTGCCACGTTGAACGAAATGTTCGGCAACCGCACGATCTGCGGCATCGGTCGAGGTGACTCGGCGGTGCGTGTCACCAATGGCAAGCCAACGACCTTGGCAACGTTGCGCGACAGCATTCACGTGATTCGCGAACTGGCCAACGGCCGCGGGGTGGAGTACAACGGCTCAACCATTCGTTTTCCGTGGGCCGAAAAGAGTCGCTGCGAAATGTGGGTGGCGGCGTACGGACCCAAAGCGTTGCAACTTACCGGCGAAGTTGGTGACGGATTCATCCTGCAGCTGGCTGACCTATCCATTGCAGAGTGGACCATTGCCGCAGTGCGCAAAGCCGCAAAAGATGCAGGCCGTGACCCAAAGAGCGTGAAGATTTGCGTTGCAGCCCCCGCCTATGTCGGCACCGACCTTGCCCACATGCGCGACCAGTGCCGTTGGTTTGGCGGAATGGTGGGTAATCACGTGGCTGACATCGTGGCTCGCTATGGCGAAAACTCGGCGGTGCCAAAAGCATTGACCGATTACATCAAGGGTCGCGAGGGTTACGACTACAACGAGCACGGACGTGCGGGCAACAGCCACACCACCTTCGTGCCGGACGAAATCGTGGATCGTTTTTGCATTCTTGGCGGCGTGGACGAGCATGTTCGGCGCCTGAAGCAACTCGAAGCCCTCGGCGTGGATCAGTTCTCCATCTACCTCCAGCATGACGGCAAGGAGCAAACGTTGGAAGCATACGGTGAGCGCATCATGCCCGCCATCGCAGAGTTGGCACGCGCCAAGCAATGACCTCACTTCTGCGTCGTGCTGCGTACCGAACGGGAATGTTCGTGGCGGCACTGGCACTTGTCGTCGTGGTCTGGGAAACCTACAAAGCGTTCGGGCCCGCCGACGGCGGCAAACTCTTCGGTGCACGTATCTTGCCGCGCACGAGTGAGTACGCCATGCCGCACGTGTGGGATATGTTCTCGCGTTTTGGTCGCCCAGAAGTTCGTGGGTCGGATCGCACGGTGTTTTCGGCAGTGTTGTCGGGGGCGTGGTATTCCTTCCGTCTGAGTGCTGCCGGTTTCGTGATGGGCAGTCTGCTTGGTGTAGGTCTGGCGATGTTGATGGCGCGTTTTCGCCTCGTGCAACGAGGTGTGTTGCCCTATCTCGTGGTATCCCAAACCGTTCCGCTCATTGCTCTGGCGCCACTTGTCGTGAGTTGGGGTGGGCGATTGGAAGTGGGGCCATTTACTTGGCCGCGCTGGTTGTCGGCGTCGGTGCTGGGTGCGTTCCTTGCGTTCTTCCCGATTGCCGTCGGAACACTGCGAGGTTTGGCGGCGGCACCAGCTGCCTCTGTCGAACTTATGCAAAGTTATGCAGCATCGTGGGGTAGGACATTGTTGAAACTGCGCTTTCCCACTGCGGTGCCGTACATGGTGCCGGCGTTTCGGCTGGGTGCTTCAGCATCGGTGATTGGCGTCGTGGTGGCTGAGATTTCCACTGGTTTAAAGGGCGGCATCGGACGGTTGATCATTGAATATGCACGTGAGGCAACCGGTGACCCGGCAAAGGTGTACACGGCAATTTTCGGGGCTGCAGCATTGGGGCTTACCATGGCCGGCGTGGTGATCGCGGTCGACGTCTTTGTCATGCGTAATCGACCCAAGGAGACCGTCTCGTGACTGCCGTCAGCATCAGCAAGGCCAGCAAGTCGTTCAATCAAGGCAAAGCAAACCAAGTGGATGCGCTCAGCGATGTGAGCTTGGATGTGCAAAACGGCGAATTCGTGTCGCTCATCGGGCCGTCTGGTTGTGGCAAATCCACGTTGCTGCGTTTGATCGCCAACCTGCTCGAACCAACCGCTGGAGAGGTCGTCGTGAACGGCAAGTCGGCTGCCCAAGCACGACTCGACCAGGACTACGGCATGGCATTTCAACAAGCAGGCTTGTTCGATTGGCGCACGGTTCGCAAGAACATTGAGTTGCCATTGGAACTGAAGGGCTGGGACAAAGCCGATCGTCGCACCCGTGCGCAAGAGATGTTGCAGTTGGTGCAATTGCCCGAGTTCGGCGACCACTATCCCTGGCAACTGTCGGGTGGCATGCAGCAACGAATTGCGATTGCCCGCGCGCTCGCTGCCCATCCACCGTTGTTGTTGATGGACGAACCATTCGGTGCGCTCGATGAAATGACTCGCGAATACATGCAGGGTGAACTCTTGCGCATCTGTGCCGCAACCGGCACCACCGTGGTGTTCGTTACCCACTCAATTCCCGAAGCCGTGTACTTGTCGAATCGCGTCGTGGTGATGTCGCCACGCCCGGGTCGCATCACCAAAGTGGTTGACGTGGCACTTGGGAGCGAGCGCAGCGAAGACACGCGAAATCGCGCGGCATTCTTTGAATCAATCACCGCAGTGCGCAAGGGACTGCGCGGCATGCACGCTGCACATGTCGGGCTTGGTAACGACGACCGATGAGTGAATGCGTTGTATGAACAAGCTCGTCGCTGTTGCCAACCGCGCGTTACCAGCAGTGGTGTTCGGCGGTCTCTTCTTCGGATTTTGGGAGTGGGCGGTTCGATTCTTTGAACTCAAGCCGTACTTCCTCACTGCGCCGAGCAGCATCTGGGAACAATTCGTCAATAACTTTTCGTTCATTCGTACCGCCGCCACGGTCTCGGGTGGAAACGCGCTCGTTGGACTACTTGCAGGAACATTGCTCGGGGTGGCGATGAGTTTCATTCTGAGTCGTTTCGGCTTTCTGAATCAAATCATCACACCTCTTGCCGTGGCGCTCAATGCAGTGCCAATCTTCGTGCTGGTGGCGGTATTGAACAATATGTATTCGATCACCAGTGAAATTCCCCGGCGCATCATGGTGGCGTTGGTGGTGTACTTCATCGTGTTGGTGAACGTCGCGCGCGGCCTTACCCAGATTTCCCCCACGCACGCAGAGCTCATGCGGTCGTACGCGGCCAGTAATGGCGCACTCCTACGAAAGGTGCGAATACCCAATGCTCTGCCATTTTTATTTGTCTCGCTGAAGATTGCCGCGCCTGCCGCAGTGATTACCGCCTTCGTGAGTGAGTATTTCGGCGGCTCCCAGAACGGTCTCGGTAGCCGAATCTCCAGCAATATCGCCAACTCAAAGAATGCTGTGGCGTGGGCCTACGTTTTGGCTGCCTGTCTGCTTGGGCTACTGTTTTACCTATTCTCCGTAGTAATGGAGAGCCTCAACCGCAAGGGTGAGGCCAAGTAATACAACACAAACACAACATCTGGGTGGGAGCATCCAGAAGGGGAGAGTACACATGAAGAAGCGTTCAGTTCGGGTTGCCTTTGCTGGCATCGCCGCTCTGTCGTTGCTCGTAGCCGCCTGTGGCGGAAGCGATGACACGGCAGAAGAGGTAGTCACCGAAGAAACCGAAGCGGCTGCAGAAGAAACCTGCACCACACCAACACCAGTCAAATTGCAACTGCAGTGGTTCGTCCAAGCCCAGTTTGCCGGCTACTTCGCCGCGCAAGATCAGGGCTTCTACGAAGCGCAGTGCCTTGATGTCACCATCGTTGAAGGTGGCGTTGACATCGTTCCGCAAACCGAGCTTGCCTCCGGCAACGTCGACTTCGCAATCTCGTGGGTGTCAAAGGCACTCGCCAGCCGCGAAGCCGGTGCAGACATCGTGAACATCGCACAGGTGTTCCAGCGCTCGGGCACCTTGCAGGTTTCCTTCAAGGACAAGAACATTGCTGCGCCTGCGGATTTCAAGGGCAAGAAAATCGGTAACTGGGGCTACGGCAACGAGTTCGAAATCTTCGCTGCTTTGACCAAGGCCGGTCTCGATCCAGCCAAGGACGTCACACTCGTACAACAGCAGTTCGACATGGTCGGCTTGCTGACTGGCGACATTGATGCAGCCGAAGCAATGACCTACAACGAGTACGCACAAGTACTTGAAGCGGTCAACCCGGCAACCGGCGCGCTCTATACGGCGGACGACTTCAATGTCGTTTCGTATGAAGATGCCGGCGTGGGAATGTTGCAAGATGCCATCTGGGCATCAGGCGAGCGTTTGGCCAGCGATGCTGCATATGCAGACACCGCGGCGAAGTTCGTTGCAGCTTCACTCCAGGGTTGGGCATACTGCCGTGACAACGTGGAATCGTGCCGCGACATCGTGCTCTCAAAGGGCTCGAAGCTCGGCGCCAGCCACCAGTTGTGGCAGATGAACGAAGTCAACAAGTTGATCTGGCCAGCCGCTAGCGGCGTCGGCTTCATCGATGAGGCTGCGTGGAACCGCACTGCAACTCTCTCGCAAGAGACCAAGAACCTCGAAGGTGGCACCGTACTTACCGCAGCACCAGATGCTGGGGCGTACACCAACGACATCGTGACGAAAGCACTGGAGATCCTCGCTGGTCTCGGTGTGGACACGTCAGGTTCGTCGTATGCGCCAATCGAAGTCACACTCAATGAGGGTGGCAATTAAGCAGTTCGACTGATTTCAGTCAAGAGAAGGGCTGGGTTGCGAAAGCAACCCGGCCCTTTTTCTTTGCGTCGATTCAGGCCACGTAGGGGCAATGGCGACAGGCTGAGTTACAGCAGTTACCGCGGTCGAGATGAGTTTTCACTGTCATTACATAGAAGCCAGACTGCGGGTCGAAGTAACCCGGCTCACCTTTGCGTACTGCATCATCATGCAGCCGCATGATCAGCGCATACTGCGGATCTCGCGGTGATAAGCGCGCCGGGTGCGGCGGCTGATGAAGATGTGGCCAACTCACCCTTCGTAGTGCTTGTCGGCGATGCTCAGCACATCGTCGATGATGGCAAGACCGGTGCGCAAGTCGGCTTCGCTCGTGGTGCATGGCGGCACTACGTGCATGCGGTTGAAGTGGGTGAACGGCCAGAGACCGCGTTCCTTGCATGCAGCTGCAAGCTCGGCCATCGGTTTGGCATCAGCACCAGCGGCGTTGAACGGCACGTAAGGCTTGCGAGTTTCGCGATCGCGCACCAGTTCGATGGCCCAGAACATGCCGAGGCCACGCACATCGCCCACTGAAGGGTGCTTGTCTTTGATTCGATCGAGTTCTGGTCCGACCACGTTTTCGGCCATCTTGCGCACGTGTTCGAGCACCTTCTCTTCCTTGAAGATATTGATTGAAGCAACCGCTGCCGCACAGGCGAGCGGATGACCCATGTAGGTGAGACCACCGGGGTAGACGCGCTCTTTGAATGTGTCGGCGATCTTTTGGCTGATGACCACACCGCCGAGTGGGACGTAACCCGAGTTCACACCTTTGGCAAAACAGATCAAGTCGGGGGTGACGTGCCACTTGTTGACGGCAAACCACTCTCCGCAGCGGCCGAAACCTGCCATTACTTCGTCACACATCATGACGATGCCGAACTTGGTGCACAGGTCGCGCACGCCCTGCAAGTAACCCTCTGGTGGAACCAAGATGCCATTGGTGCCGATTACTGTTTCGAGGCCGATCATGGCCACGGTGTGCGGGCCTTCCACCATGAGTACGTCTTCGAGATGTTGGAGTGCGCGCTCACACTCTTCTTTCTCATTGGTCGAGTGAAATGCCGAGCGATAGGCATACGGACCCCAGAACTTCACCGCGCCGGACGCACCGGTTTCGTTGGGCCAGCGGCGTGGGTCGCCCGTGAGAGCAATCGCACCGGAGGTTGCACCGTGATACGAGCGGTACATCGTGAGCACTTTGTGACGACCGGTATGCAATTTTGCAAGGCGCACGGCGTTCTCTGCGGCTTCTGCGCCACCATTCGTGAAAAACACCATGTCCAAATCGCCCGGGGCGACTTCGGTAATCAGACGTGCCGCCTCCGAACGCATGTCGTTGGCATGGAATGGCGCAATCGTGCACATCTTGCCGGCGTACTCCTGAATTGCCTTGACCAATTTCGGATGCTGGTGTCCGATATTGACGTTGACCAACTGGCTGGAGAAGTCCAGAAACTTTTTACCGTTGGAATCCCAAAAATGTGAACCTTCTGCCTTGACCACATCGACTGGGTCGATCAATGCCTGGGCCGACCACGAGTGAAACACGTGCTTGCGATCGTCAACGTATGCCTTGGTTTTTTCATTTGCCATGCTGCAAGCCTAGTTCTGGCAGGTATGAATCTTCCTTGCCGAGTACCTCACGCCCACGCGTTAGGGGTGGAGTCCACGCAATTGATGTGCATCTGCAAGTGCCTTCACACCCAAGACCGAGGCTGCGGTGCGATAGGTCAGTTTGTTTTCGATGGAAAACGCGTGGAGACGTTTGAACACTTGCCGCATCGTGGCCACAACCGAAGCATTGACCTCGTCTTCGTCCCATTGGAGGTGGGCAAAGTTTTGACATTGTTCGAGATATGAACAGGTGACACCACCGGCATTGGCGTAGATATCGGGAACGATGATGACGCCACGGTCGTTCAGCACATCGTCGGCGGCTGGTGTAAGTGGACCGTTCGCTCCTTCAATCACCATCCGTGCCGCAAGCGTGTTCGCTTGAGGTGTATCAATTGCATCGCCGAGCGCGCAGGGCATTGCGATATCCGACGGCAATGTGAACACATCCACGGAGCGTTCGACGCCTCGGGCAATGACTTCCCCAACGCCGGCATCAACCACGCTGGCAACACCGCGTTGTGTGGCAAGCACGAGTGCCGGGATGTCCAAACCTTTCTCGCTGGCGATGACACCACCCACGTCGGAGATTCCGACGATGCGCGCACCCCAACCGGCAGCAAGTTGTGCTGCCCACATACCGACATTGCCGAAACCTTGGATCACGATGCGTTTGCCTTCCAATGAAGTGCCATTGGCTTGGCAAACGAGCGATGCGGCTTCGACCACGCCTCGACCTGTTGCGGAATCTCGTCCAAGTGAGCCACCGAGTGCGAGAGGTTTGCCCGTCACCACGCCTGGCACTGCGTGACCAATGCCGATGGAGTACTGATCCATCACCCAGGCCATCACTTGCGCGTTGGTGCCCACATCTGGTGCGGGAACGTCTTTATCGGGGCCCAAGAAGGCAAAGATTTCCGAAACGTAACGCCGGGTGACACGCTCGAGCTCTCGGGGGCTGAACAGTTTCGGGTCGATGGCGATGCCACCTTTGGCTCCACCCAGAGGCAGATTCATGAGCGCAGTCTTGAGTGACATGGCAGCAGCCAGCGACACGGTCTCGTTGCGATTCACCGATGGGTGGAAACGGATACCGCCTTTGGCAGGTCCACGGGTGATGTTGTGTTGCACTCTCCAACCGGTGAAGCGCTGACGGGTGCCATCATCGCGACGAATGGGGATGGAAACTTCCAACACTCGGCGCGGCGCTATCAACGAATCGATGACACCGTCCTCGAGTTTCAGCCACCGACCGGCTTCGCGCATGCGAAATTCGGTGGAGACCAGTGCTTGGTCGTATTCGGGAGCAGGTGTGGTCATGAGGGGAATCGGTCAGCGTCGTTGCCGTCTTAACGAAATGTTAGATGATGCAAAGAAAACATTCTGGAAACACTTCCCTCACAGCAGTGAAACCTTGATGATTTATGGTTTCGGTTGCAGGGCCAACGTCGTCTCCGCCAAACAATCACGAACCTCAAAGAAGTGGAGATAATGATGGAACCCGCAGGTCTGACGTGGGTGCTGATTTCTTCGGCACTGGTCTTGTTTATGACGCCTGGATTGGCGTTTTTCTACGGGGGCATGGATCGCCGTCGCAACGTGCTGAACATGCTCATGATGAACTTCTATTGCATCTTGGCGGTGCCGGTGCTCTGGATGCTGGCGGGATATTCGTTGGCGCAAGTTCCATTCGAGAACGACTGGCTTGGAAGTCTTGACGCTTTTGCGCTTGGTGACTTAAAGACGGCGGGTGATGGTGGAACGCTCGCCACCATTGCTTTTCTTGGAATGTTCGCAGCCATCACGCCCGCACTGATCTCCGGTGCGGTTGCAGGCCGCATGAAGTTCGCAGCTTGGGCTGTTTTCGTGCCGCTGTGGCTATTCATCGTCTACGTGCCGATCTTCAAGTGGTTGTATGGCGGTTGGCTCGGCCAACGAGGGTCACTCGACTTTGCTGGTGGCACAGCAATTCACGTCAATGCAGGTATTGCAGCACTTGCCGCAGTGTTCGTTTTGGGTCGGCGCAAGGTTGATCCAGCTCCACCTCATTCAATGCCGCTCGTCATGATCGGCACGGGCATCCTGTGGTTCGGATGGTTCGGTTTCAACGCCGGGTCTGCGCTGAACGCCAACGGTCAGGCTGCACAGGCGTTCATGAACACGTTCCTTGCCGGTGCTGCAGCCGGTTTGGCCTGGGTCGTCACCGAGTGGATTCGTGCTGGACGACCGACGAATCTCGGCGCGGCTTCCGGCATCGTTGCGGGCCTTGTCGCAGTGACACCTGCAGCCGGATACGTTTCGGGTATTGCGCCAATCATCATCGGTCTGGTGGCTGGAGTGGTGTGTTCGCTCGCGGTTCGACTCAAATCTAAACTTCGCTATGACGACGCACTGGATGTCGTCGGGGTTCACTTCGTGGGTGGTCTCGTCGGTTCCCTCCTCATTGGGTTCTTCGCCAACCCGAAGTTCTTTGAGGCCGAGTTCACAGCAGGCCTGTTCTATGGTGGTGATTCAGGCCTGCTTGTGGAGCAACTGATTGCCAATGTGGTAGCAATCGTTTGGTCGTTCGTACTCACATTTGTGATCATGAAGGTTCTCGATGTGGTGATGGGGGTACGAGTCGAAGAACAAGCAGAGGTGACTGGTCTCGATCTCGCACTGCATTTAGAAACCGCCTACCACGACTAATCACTGAAAAGGAGCAACATCATGAAACTCATCACTGCAATCATCAAACCGTTCAAGCTCGACGTGGTTAAAGACGCTCTCAAGGCCGTCAATATCACGGGTATCACCGTGTCGGAAGTGCGTGGCTTTGGCCGTCAAGGAGGCCATGTGGAGACGTACCGCGGGGCTGAATACAAAGTGGACTTCATCCCCAAAGTGCGTTTGGAGATGGTGGTGGACGACCCGGCTGCCGACGCGGTTGTGGACGTCATCGTCAAGAGCGCTGGCTCGGGCAACATCGGCGACGGCAAAGTGTGGGTCACGGACGTGAGTCGCGTGGTGCGCATCCGCACGGGGGAAGAAGGCCGAGACGCGATTTAGCGTCGAGGCTGGTTGGTGCGTCGAGACGCGATTTAGCGCTTGCGCCGTTCGCGCCGCGCGGCGCGCTTGGCTTCCTGCGCTGCTTTATCGACCACCGGTGCTGGTTGGCTTGCGGTAGCGGGAATTGCAAAGCGGGGATCTTCGTTCACCAAACGACGGAACCCGCCGAGTGCCACTGAGTACTGCACCGACATGAGCCGCACCGCGTCGAGACCGAACTTGTCGATGGCTGCGGGAATGAGTGCTTGCAGATCTTCAAATGATGGGTCGTCACTCGCATCTCCGAGTTTGTCCACGAAGAACTCCGTGGAGGGTTCGCTCAACAAAACACCAGCATCGATGATCGACTTGCGGGCAACCATGCCGGTGCGAATGCTCGGGCCCAGAGTCGCCGCGTCGTCGTAGGCTCCGCGGCGCAATCCCACGCTGCGTGCGAATGGATCGCGCAGCGATTCGGGTAGAGCGCAGGCAAGTGATGCGAGCGATTCGTCGGTAATGGTGGCGAAGACGGCGACAAAACGACGTTCAACGATGATCTGATCGCGGGCAACGTTCATTGGCACGACGAATCAACCCTTTGTGATTGCAACGGGACGGACGGGGAAGTACCCCGTATCGGTTCAGCCGATGACTTTGACGTTGTTGGCTTCGACACCCTTGCGACCCTGACCGAGTTCGAACTCGACCTGTTGGCCCGCGAGAAGGGTGCGGCGCCCGGTGCCTTCGATGTTGGAGAAGTGGACGAAGACATCAGAATCGCCATCGCGAGAGATGAATCCGAAACCCTTTTCATCATTGAAGAACTTGACGGTACCGGTTGGCATAGCTGCTCATTTCTTTTCTATTGGCATATCGATCGATATGCCGTGACATCACACTACTGAGACAAATGTCGGTTTCCTAGCCCAGCAGCGGTATTTCTCTTACCGGGTGATGATTGCCTGCAGTTCGCGGATGCGCAGGTCATATGGCGTACCAAGACGAATGTCGGGGAGGCGACCCGAGGTACCCACGTTGGTGCGCCACGAGACAGACCACACAACGGTCAGGCGAGCCCGAAATGTTCCATTGGGTCGCACTGATGACGGCACTTCGTATTCGTAGGCGCAGGCCGACTCCATATACGAGGGCATGATGGGGAGCCACGGCAGTCCGGGCCCGTCACATTCGGCCGTTTCGCCGCTGCCATCACCAGGATCGAACTCCAACGATTCGGGGGTGGCGGTGGTGGTCATCGTCACGATGCCACGCGGCGTCGGTACGCGAGCGGTCACCGATACCGGCTGCCACAACACAGGGTTGACCCAGAACCAGGTGGGAGTCTTCACGACTCCACGCTGGAGCGGTGGTGAAAAGTTGTGGTCGAAGGTGGGTACTCGATCACGCACGACGTCACGAGTGGACTCGGCAACGGTTTCGGTACTCACTTCGGGAATCCATACGAGTTGTGTGGACGCTTCCAGCGTGCACTGGTGCAGCACCCAGGTGATGCCGTTCCACTCCCGAGTAGTGGCGCCCGTGCGACCACCAAACCCGTATGTCGGCACAGGAAGGCTCCAATCACATCGGCTGAGTGAGTGTTCGGCGTCGTACGACACGCCCGCAAAGATGTGGTCCCCATCCACTCCGGCTTGTGAGGCGTACACCCGAGAGTTCGTTTCGAAGAGCACTGCTGTGGATACCGGCGCGAGCATCGCCACCACTGCTGCAACGATTATGCGACCTCGCGACAAACGTGTGGTGGTGCTCATGGCGTACAGAACCGCACTGCTGGTGATCGGCGATCAATGCGACGCGACCACAGTTTCCAGGTGGTATCCGTTTTTGCCAAAGTCCATTCGACGCGTCGGGTCCAGACGGTGGCATCAAAGATGATGTCCCCCAACTCGGTCTCGGACATGCTCGTATCGAAAAAAATTCGCGTGTCATATTCGCAGGCCAGAATGCGCACACGATCAGCAGAGGGAATGGTGAGCGATTCGATACCCCACTCCAGTTTCCCTTCGCTTGGTCTGGTGCTCAATTGCTCGGCGGTGTAGAACGCAAGCGAATCGGCGAGCCGAACTCGCTCTGGTGACTTCGGCGCGGTGATTCGCGCCATATCGCACTGGGTGGGTTCGTGAAAGCAAGTCGACCACCCGGAGATGAGCGTGGCAAATGCTTGCTCGAGTTGCTCGGAAGTGGTGTCGATGTCAGTGGCGTTGGCCTCGACCGGGGTGAGCGGGGCATCTTCTGTGGATGGAGCGGGCTGTTCGCTGAGTGCGGTTGGGGCGTCAGCCGAGTCGAGAGTGTCGAAACGTAACTCGGCTGGCGGTGCGCAACTCGTCACGAACATGGCGGCGAGAACCGGCGCGACGGCCAGTCGTAGACGACGTGACATTTGTGGCTCCTTGTCGTATGTAGCGGGTATGTCTCGGCACACTCAGCACCGACTTGGAACCAAGCATGACTTTGTCAGATGTGTGCACCTGCGTGCCAAATCGTGCGCAAAGTTTTTCGGTAGCATTCATAAACCCCAAAAATGACCGAGCAGCCGACACACCCCGATCTCCCTGCCGAACAAGCGCACATTGACCGTGCGTATGCGGCCCTGGTGGAGATCCGCACGCGGGCCCTGGCCG
>JBEDEI010000162.1:0-12890 GCA_041175765.1 Actinomycetota bacterium
GTACGTGCTTGCCACCCGAGTGCCGAGTGTGCGCGAGACGCGTCAACCCGACGCCGCGGTTGGCCATCGGGTTTGGTGGAGTCCCACACCAGAGTTCCGTCAAAGCCGACGATCCGAGCGATAGTTTCTGCAGTTTCCCGAATCGTGATCTCGCGATTGTTTCCCAAATTGAGCGGTTCACTGTCGTCGTGCAACTCTGCAGCAAGGATGATGGCATCTGCCGCATCACCGACGTACAAATAGTCGCGACTCGCAGCACCCGTACCCCACACGTGCACGTTGTCTGCGCCGAGTTCTTTGGCCTCCACACATTTTCGGATGAGTGCCGGAATGACATGCGAGACCGACTCGTGGAACTTGTCACCCGGTCCGTACAAATTGGTGGGAATCACGAACGCAGATCGCTGACCGTATTGTCGACGATTCACCTGTGCATGCACCAACAGCGCCTTTTTGGCGATGCCATACGGTGCGTTGGTTTCTTCGGGGTAGCCATCCCAGATTGATTCTTCGCGAAAAGGCACCGGGGTGAACTTCGGGTAACTGCACACGGTGCCCAAGATGACCGTTTTTTCCACTCCCGTTTGGCGTGCTGCTTCGATCACGTTCACACCCATCTGCAAATTGTCGAAAAAGAGCGGCGCCGGTTCGGCTTGGTTGTAGCCGATGCCGCCGACGCGTGCTGCGAGGTGGATCACATGGCTCGGTCGATGTTGGGCAAAGAGTCGCCGGGCCACATCGTGTTGTGTGAGGTCGAAGTCGGCATGTCGAGGCACGACCACGTTGGCACCTGCCGTCTGCAGGCGCTGCACCACATGGCTACCCAAAAAGCCGCTACCACCAGTAACGACAACGGTCCGATTCAGCCAGTAGGCGCTGTTTCTTTTTGCGTCAATCATGATGCACCCAGCGTATTCGCCAGTATGTCGCCCACTCGCCGACAGAATAGAGGTAATGAGTCGAGTGCGCGTGGCGCTCACCTTCGAGCACTGCTGGCGCGAGTCGCCCGGTGGTACCGGCATCATGGCAGTCGAACTCGGTCGCGCACTTGCCGCCCGCAGCGATGTGGAGGTCATCGGTGTGGCTGGTCGTCATCGCCGCGCTGCCACTGCGGGTTATGAGCCGACCATCCCTGTTGCACAACTGCCACTGTCTGGTCCACTCCTTGTTGAGGCAACGCTGCGGTGTGGTTGGCCGCGTGTCGAGCGTGCGACGGGCCCGATCGATGTGTTGCACGCCACCAGCATCATTCCGCTAGCCCGCACATCCTCCGTGCCACTGGTTGTCACGGTGCATGACTTGGCGTTCCTTCATCACCCGTCATACTTCACGGCGCGCGGCCGTGATGTGTTTACTCGTGCGCTCGACATGGTGCGCCGCAGCGCCACCCTGGTGCTGTGTCCGTCACGTTCCACGTTGGACGATTGCGTGGCGCATGGTTTCGAAGAATCACAATTGCGACTCACACCCAATGGTGTGCGGTTCCGTGCCACGAACTCCGATCAGGTGGCCGACGTACGTCGGCGTTACGCCTTGCCACGTGAGTACCTATTGTTCGTCGGCACACTTGAGCCGCGCAAGAACCTGCCTCGCTTGCTGGACGCCCATCACATGTTGGGTGATGCAGTGCCACCACTGGTGATTGCCGGTGCCGCCGGTTGGGGTGATGATGATCTTGCGACGCGCATCGCCGCGAGCCCCAACGTCGTCTTTGCCGGTCATGTGGCCGACGACGACCTCCCGGCGATGTATGCAGGTGCCAGCGTGTTGTGTTATCCGTCGCTGATGGAAGGCTTTGGATTACCCGTTCTGGAAGCAATGTCGCATGGCATCGCAGTGGTGACGAGTAGTGGAACTTCTACGGAGGAAGTCGCCGGCGGTGCAGCCGTGTTGGTGGACCCTCACGATGCGATGGCCATTGCCGAGGGTATTCGCGATGCACTTGGGCGTCGCTACGAACTTGCGCAGTTGGGCACCGAGCGCGCAAAGGCCGCATCGTGGGAAAACTCCGCGTCACTCGTGGTGCAGGCCTATCGGGATGCGTTGGAACTGGGCCCCCGACGATGAATGCGCCAACTTCCGTAGCCGTCAATTTGTTGTGGTGCGTGCCGGGTCAGGTGGGTGGATCCGAGCAGTACCTGGTGCGTCAGTTGCTCGGGCTGCAGGAGGCCACCACGAATGAGTTTGCGCTGCACGTGTTTGCGCCACGAGGTTTGGGTGCTGCTCACCCACAACTTGCGCAGCAGGTCACGCTGCACGAGTCAGCTTCGCAGGAACATCGTCGCCTGCAACGAGTGGTGCGTGAGGCCACCTGGTTTGCAGGCCGTGCTCGCGGTGCTGCTCTCGTGCACCACGGCGGGGGCGTGGTGCCTCCGCGCAGTCCTGGGCCTGTCGTACTCACCATCCACGATCTGCAGTATCTGGCGTATCCGCAGTACTTTTCGCGCACCAAATTGCGTTATCTCTCGGCGCGGCTCCCCGTATCGGTACGTCGTGCTGAACACATCGTGGTGCCGAGCGCCTACGTGAAACACACCGTGGTCGAACGACTTGGTGTGGCTGCAGACCGAGTCAGCGTCGTTCGCCATGGTGTCGAAGCCCACCTGGGTGCGGGCCGCACCAGCGAAGCGGAGTTGCGTGAACGATTTGGTGTACGCGCTCAACATTTGCTGGTGTATCCAGCAGTAACGCATCCACACAAGAACCACTCGTTCATCGTGCAACTCATGGCCGGGCCATTGCGGCACCTTGATGCACAAGTGGTGTTTGCCGGCGGTAGCGGACGTGCCCACGAATCGCTGTTGCAGATGATTGCCGAACACCGCCTCGGTGATCGAATCAAGGTGGTTGGACGTCTCGGGGATCGCGATCGTGATGGGTTGGTGGCAGCAGCCAGTGCACTGCTGTTCCCCAGTTCGTACGAAGGTTTCGGTGCACCGGTCATCGAAGCAATGGCGCTTGGTGCCCCGGTTGTTGCAGCAGCAACAACGGCGCTACCGGAAGTCGTCGGTGATGCCGGCCAACTGGTGCCACTTGAACTCGATGCTTGGGCCGCAGCCGTCGAAGATGCGATGACACGGCGCGAGCACTGGCAAGCACGCGGGCACAACCGCGCGATGCAGTTCCGTGCAGCAGATTCGGGGCGTGATCTGGCTCGTGCGTACCGACATGTGATGGGCAATCAGTGATGGTGGCGGCATGAGTACTGCGTCTCCGCGTCGTCTCGTGGTGTTGTGTCCGCACTTTGCACCCGACATCGCACCGACCGGGAAGGTGATGACGCAGATCGTGCACGAGTGGGCAGCGCTCGGACACGAAGTGCACGTGGTGACGGCACTCCCGTGGTACCGCGAACATCGCGTTGAGCCCGGCTGGGGCGGTCGACTCGTGCGTCGTGAGCACACGCCTTGGGGTTCCATCACACGTATTCATCCGTTTCCTGCCAAGTCCAAGTCGAATCTGTTGTCACGTGCGGTGGCGTTCGTCGTCTTCAGTGTCATCGCGGGTGGGTGTGCGGTATTCGTGCGACGTACCGCGAGCACTACGTCACGTGTGCCACACCGCGGAGTTGATGCGGTGATTGCGATGTCGCCACCGCTCACCCTCGGCACGATCGGGTGGATCGTTGCACGACTTCGCCGAGCACCACTGATTTTCAATGTGCAAGACGTGTTTCCTGATGCAGTTATCAAGACCGGTGCGGTGCACAACAAGTGGGTGATTGCCATTGCATCGTGGTTGGAGCGTTGTACTTATCGACGCTGCGCCTCGGTCGTGGTGCTCTCCGCGGATCTGCAAGCAAACGTGCGCAGCAAACTGGCCGAGCGTTATGCAGCACGAGTGCATGTCATCGAAAACTTTGTAGACACTGCTGGTGTTGTGCCCCGCGATCGGATGACGCCGTATCGGCGTGAACTCGGCATTGGTGACGAGGTGGTCGTGATGTATGCGGGCAATGTCGGCTTCTCCCAATCGCTGGACATGCTCGTGCAGTGTGCTCGCCGTCTGCCACGCATAACGGTGGTCGTGAACGGCTCTGGTGCAGCCCTTGCATCGCTTCGACAACAGGCAGCCGGCCTCGACAACGTGCGGTTCGGCGACTATCAACCCGAAGAGCGGCTCGCTGAAGTATTGGCCACCGGCGACATTCATGTAGTGCCGTTGCGGAGTGGTCTGGCCAGTGTCAGCGTGCCGTCAAAGACGTATGCGATTCTTGCAGCCGGCCGTTGCGTGGTGGCTGCTGTCGACCCCGACACGGAGATCGAGCGGCTGATTCTGCGTGCAGGCGCAGGGCGCAGTGTCGCGCCCGACGATACGGATGCACTCTGTGCTGCGGTGTCTGCATTGGCGAACGACTCGAACCTGCGACAAGAAATGGGTCGTGCAGGCAGGGCGTACGTAGAGCAGCATCCCACGGCGCGTGATGTGGCGGCGGCGTACGTACGGCTCATGCCCGATAGCCTGAGCAACTCGTGACGTCGTCTGCCAAGAAAATCGCCCGCCTCGCCGAAAAGAGCAAGTCCCGCACCCCTCGTGGCGTGCGCATGCGCGGTGGCTCTTTGTTCCCGACGGTCATCATCGTGGTGCTCGCATTGGGTGCCGCACTCATCGCCTATTCCCGCCAAACGCTCGAAGATCGCAGCGCCGCCGACATCACCAACTCCACGTATTACCTCTCGTTCGGTGTGTACGTCTGCGACCAGTGGATCGAACTTCCCGACACCGCATTGACGGAGTTGGCCGAAGTGCGCGAGGGTGCCGCACTCGTGGCGGGCAAGCCCGGCGTCGTGGAGTGGCAGCCGCAGGTGTTGAGTGGTCAGCGTCGTGCCAAGTTGTCTGCCGTGCTTGATCTGTATGCCATCAAGGTGAGCAATGACAACATCTCGTTCCCCGCAGCTCTCAACGGCGGAGAAGTGTTGAGCGAAGGCAGCCAGGCGTGTGGCGGCAAGGGAGCCTCGGTGTTTGTCGAGTCATGGAACACCTTGGGTGAAGATCGAGCCAAGAAAACCTCGATAGCAAACCTTGATTCGGTTCGTTTGGCCAGTGACGGTGTGGCAGTCGCCTTGGTGTTTGCCCCCGACGGTACGGAAGTAGAACTGCCGGCAGCAGCCAGCGAAGTCGCGCTGCTCGTCAACTCGGGCGAGTAAGTCGCACACGGCATGTTCGCCGTCGTCTTGGTCGGTGGTGTCGGCACGCGGTTGCGTCCGCTCACCAACACCACACCAAAACCACTGTTGCCCCTTGGTCAGCACACCATTCTTGAATGGCTGATGACGCATCTGGCTCGTGGGGGAGTCACCGAAGCGGTACTCGCCCTCGGCTTCAAGCCTGAGCCGTTCTTGCGTGCATTTCCTGATGCAACGTGTGCTGGTGTTCGGCTGCATTATGCAATCGAAGACACACCGCTGGATACTGCAGGCGCAATCGGCTTTGCCGCCCGCCATGTGGGCTTGCATGAGCGTCGCGAAAGTTTCGTGGTGGCCAATGGTGACATCGTGACCGATCTTTCGGTGACGACACTCGTCGAGCAACATCGCGCCAACGTGCGCATGGGAGCACAGGCCACATTGCATCTCACACCGGTGGAAGATCCGTCACAATTCGGCGTCGTCGAACTTGACTCCGCCGGACGAGTGCTGGGATTCGTCGAGAAGCCCGCACCAGGTACCGCGACGAGTCGCTATGTCAATGCGGGCACGTATGTGTTCGAGTCGTCGGTACTTTCACTGTTGCCGGGCAACGCACCGTTATCGGTGGAACGGGTGACCTTCCCCGAGTTGGTTCGTACCAATGCGTTGTACGCACATCGCACCGACGACTATTGGCGTGATGCGGGCCGACCCGACACCTATCGGCTCGCCAATCTGGATCTCATCTCCGGTGCGCGGCGCGATCGTGATGCGGCAGTGCATCCATCGGCAGTGGTGGATGCCAGCGCCGTCGTGGTCAACTCAGTGATTGGTGCCGGAGCACGTGTTGCAGCCGGTGCTCGCGTGACGGATTCCGTGGTGTTTCCCCATGCGGTGATTGGTGAGCACGCCAGCGTGATCACTTCGAGCGTGATGGGTGAAGTGTCTGCGAACGCCGTGGTGCGTGACGCACTCGTTGGCGCAGCAGCGAACAGTTAACGAAACAAGTCTTCTTGAGGGGGGCGCACCAATTCGCGCACCGATGCTTCGCGAAACCAGGCTGCGTCTGCACCACGCACCACGGCCACAGGAATACCCGATGATTTGCCCATGACGAGTTCGGCTGCACTGGCGAGTTCGTCAGCAACCGCAACCTCGGTGACTTGCATGACTCGCCCCAGGGCGTCGGCTGTGCCACGCAAATCCACCACGGCAGCAACGCCTGCCACACCGATGGCCACGTCGGTGAGCCCTTTGCGCCAAGCGCGCCCGAAGGTATCGCTGACGATGACTCCGACCTCGACACCGAGTTGTGCGCGAACGATGTCGCGTATTCGTCGCGCCGAGCGATCCGAATCCTTCGGGAGCAACGCTGCCTGCCCGCGTTCGACGTTCGACAAGTCCACACCGCTGTTTGCGCAAACGAAACCATGTTCGGTTTCGGTGATGATGAGGTCTCCTCGGCGTCGTACGATGCGCACGGCTTCGTCCTCCACGAGTTGCTTGTGGCTCAGCGGATTCTCCGGGTCTACTTCGACGAGTCGGCCTTCGGCTTTACTCACGACTTTTTGCGTCACCACCAAAACGTCATGGTCGAGCAGTGGGCCGTTCGGTTCATTGCGGCAAGCCTCCACGATGATTTCACCCAGCTGGTCGCCCGGACGTATTTCGGGCACGCCGGTCACGCCCCATGCGGTCAGTCGTGTGGTCATTGCACTGCCGCCATCACCGTAGTTGCGAGCGCGGCAGCCACATCGTCGGTTTTCATGATGGTGTCCGTGACGATACAGCGCATCCCGAGTTTCTCGATATCGCTACGCAGGTGTGCATCAACATGGTCGATGACGAACACCCCGCAGATGTCTGCGTAGAGGCGGGCTACACCGAGCGCACTCGGCTCGTGCCCCAACTCACGCAGCAGTCGATCGGCCGGGCCTTTGAGCGCAGCACCGCCAATGATCGGCGAGATTCCCACCACCGATTCGCGGCGGGCAGCAAGTGCAGCGTCGACTCCGCGTAGTGCGCGAACGGGGCCAATTGACACCAACGGGTTGGATGGGGCAATCACCACGATCTTCGCATCGTGCAGATGGCTGAGGCCATTGGGCGCTGCCGACTCCGCACCAACGAAGTGCACTTGCGCAACGCTCACGGCATGTCGCAGTCGCACGAAGTATTCCTGGAATGAGACGGTCTCGCCGCCTTGGTAGGTGTGGCCATCGTGGGACGTGACCGTGTGACCAAGCGTGACCCTGGTTTCCACTCGTGAATTGCTCATCGGCACGATGTCAAATCCCACGCCCCATGCCCGAGCAATCTCCTTGGTGACCTCGTCTAATTTGGCACCCTCTGCCAACCGAGCAGTGCGATACAGGTGTGTGGCCATGTCGCGATCACCCAGATTGAACCAATCATTGGGGGCAGTTGAGCCAGCCGGCCGCACCGTGCGGTACTTCGCATGCGATTGCATCGTGGTCCACGTTTCGTTGCGCAATCCCCACCCTCGCTCGGTGTCGATGGCGTCGGCCAGCGTGTAGATCACCGTGTCGATGTCGGGCGATACGTACAGGCCATTGGTGACGTTGTCATCACCGGTATTCACGAGTGCCGCAACTGCTGCAGGTGTGCCGTGTGTCGTGCGTGCAAGCCGTAATGCACGCAGGAAGCGTGCGGCACCAACACCACCCGCCACAACGGCTGCATCAAGTGCAGCGACATCGTGCGTAGTGTCCACCTCATTGAGCGTATGAGTAGCCTTGATTCAGTGCCACGCGCCCTGATCACTGGAGTCACCGGACAAGACGGCCAGCACCTCGCCGAATTCTTGCATGGCAAGGGCTACGAAATCTTTGGTCTCATCAAAGGCCAGAACAATCCCAAAGTCGAGGCATTCTCGGCCGAGTTTCCGTATGTGCGTTTGGTGAACGGAGATCTCACCGACTTCTCCAGTTTGGTGAGTGCCCTGCGCACCGTCGAGCCCCACGAGGTGTACAACCTGGGTGCGATTTCGTTCGTGGCGATGTCGTTCACGCAAGCCGAACTCACCTCAAACGTCACGGGTCTGGGCGTGCTGCGCATGTTGGAGGCCATACGTCTGGTTGGCGGCACAAACAACAATCCGATTCGCTTTTATCAAGCGTCGTCGTCGGAGATGTACGGCAAAGTGCGCGAGATACCACAGACGGAGTTGACCGCATTCCACCCGCGTTCGCCCTACGGTGTGGCGAAAGTGTTCGGCCATCACATGACGGTGAACTACCGCGAGTCGTACGGACTGCATGCTTCATCGGGCATTTTGTTCAACCACGAAGGCCCGCGCCGCGGCTACGAATTCGTTACCCGCAAGATCAGCAGTTCGGTGGCACGCATCAAGCTTGGGCTACAAAAGGAACTACTGCTCGGCAACCTGGCCGCCAAACGCGACTGGGGTTTTGCCGGCGACTATGTGAAAGCCATGTGGTTGATGTTGCAACAAGACCAACCCGATGACTTCGTAATTGCCACCGGCGAAACACACGAAATCACCGAGTTTTTGCAACTGGCATTCGAGTGTGCCGGCCTGGGCGACTGGCGCAAGTACGTGGGTATCGATGAGCAGTACTTCCGTCCGGCAGAAGTGGACTTGTTGGTGGGCGATGCGTCAAAAGCCGAGCAGAAACTCGGTTGGAAGCGCGAAGTGGATTTTCCCACCTTGGTGGAGATGATGGTTCGTCACGACATCGATGCCGAAGCCAAACGCGCAAAATAAGCGCGTAACGCCAGACCAAAGATCAGCAACGCAACGACCGCACTCGAGATGAGTGCCAGTTCCACTCGCAGGAACAAGTCGTCACTCGACCACGCCGCCGTCATGACAAATGCGGCAAAACTGGCGACCCAGCCCAGTGCGACGAGCACGTGACCTGACATCGACAACACCGACTGCGCACACGCTTGCGCCATCATGTACAACGCGCTGGCGAATGCCAGGAGCGTGATGGTGCGCCGATCGATGCCACCGTCGTACACGAGGTCCAGCACCCACGGCCCGGCGATGAATGCCCCGACCACGCCGACCACGCCGACGCCGCCAACCAACAGAAAGAGACGACGCAACACATCGCGAAACTCGGTGGCTGCCCCCACGGTGGCGAGCTGGGTGAGTCGGGGCAGCATCGCCGCATTGACGGCTTGAAACAAAAACAGTGGAATGCGCGCCAACAGCACGGCATTGCCGAAACGCGTTACCAATTCGGGGGCAGTGCCTTCACCCAAGAGATCCACGGTGAGTGGCCCGGCGTTGATGAGCGCACCCGCACACAATGTGCCCAGCAGCAGCCAGCCAAGATTTGGGGCAAGTTCACCCCAGGTGGCTGGTGTGCCTGCAGTCGTGTGCAGACGTCCCGATGTGAATGCGCCAAGTGCAATCACCAGTGGAACGAGTGCCACCATCAATGCGTACGGCCCCACGCGATCAATCCCAAGACCCAAGAACACTGCACACGCAACGACTCGCAGCAGCCCGTCGAGGGCAATCATCGTGCTGTAGATGCGGAAGTGTCCCATGCCCGAACAGATTCCCCGTGCAATGTGGAACGGCGCGTAGCCAACGAGCGCAATCACGAGCGCCAATGTCACCACGGCAGACCCTTCAAAGAGATCGTTCGTGA
This sequence comes from Actinomycetota bacterium, assembly GCA_041175765.1. Classification (GTDB taxonomy): domain Bacteria; phylum Actinomycetota; class Acidimicrobiia; order Acidimicrobiales; family Ilumatobacteraceae; genus F1-60-MAGs027. The sequence continues at coordinate 9,779 of JBEDEI010000162.1, forward strand.
ACCGTGAGCGAGCCATCGCCACACTGCACACCAATGCCAAAGTGATGACGAGAGCGATCGGCGCAACTTTTCGCACGACGGGTCGCACACCATCGCCGAGTGCGCGTCGATGTGCAACGGCTCGACTGACCTCTTGTTCGAGGGGAAGAAAGAACCCCGGCACGAGAGCAAACATCACGAACCACAACGAAACGATCGGTTTGAACCCATCCTGACCGAGTGCTTCTTGACCAAGTCGAAAAAAGACGTAAATCGACACACCACCAATGAGTAACCCGCTGCCGATCGTCAAGCTGCCAGAAGGTAACGGGGAGCGCGCTGCGGGTGCGCCAGGCGTGTGCGGCACGGCTGACAGATTCGGCGTTGCACCGCCATCAGTGGAGGAACGTGGGAGAAACAGCAAGCGAGCCGAGGCTACTCACCTCGGCTCGCTGTAGCAGTTTCTGTTACCGGTGGAGGACGCTCCAGCGGTGTGTTGTATGAGCGTTTAGAGCGTGGTCACATTCTTGCGACGGTCGATCACGTTGCGAACCTTGTCGGCTGCTTCGCTGAAGACACGTTCGGCGGTGGCCTGTGCTTCGTCGCGCACGCGAGGTGCTGCTTCGTTGATTCGTGTCTGCACCGTGGTGATTCGTGTGCGGACGCTCTTCAACTGCTGTTGTGCGTCGTAACGACGTGCAGAAACTCGCTGGGTAGCGATGACACCAACGCCAACTGCGACGTACGCCGCATCGCGTGCCACTTTGGCTGCAGGTGCGACGGCTTTGCTGATCGGTGTGGTCATCTTGCGAACATCGACCGTGCTGAGGTCAAGGCCGGCAAGCGGATTGCGGAAGTTGAATGCGGGCATGAAATTCTCCTTGTTGAGTTGCGGGTGAAACACCCATTAATACGGTAACTCTGGGTGCTAACTTTTGCAAGCACTACGCATGCATCCGTATGTGGCATGTGTCATCGGTAGGCTCTGAGCGTCGTGACGAGCCCTGCTGAGGAGCGCCCGACCATCGTTGCACCTCCCGTGGTGGCAGTCATGGTCGCCCATGAACCAGGTGACTGGTTTGGCGACACCTTGACCAGCCTGGCAACCCAGGATTATCCCGATGTGCGGTTGGTCGTGTTCCTCACGGGGACCACCCCCGATGGCATACACGAGGAGATTCGCCGTCAACATCCCGACGCCATCGTTCGGTTTGTCGAGGGCAATCCCGGGTACGGCCCGGTGGCCAATCAGGTCATGGGAATGGTCGATGGACGAGACGGCTTTTTTCTGTTTTTACATGACGACGTAGCACTGCGCCCGGATGCGATACGTCTCTTGGTGGAAGAGGCCTACCGATCCAATGCTGCACTCGTCGGCCCCAAGTTGGTCGAATGGGACGCACCCAAGGTGTTGCAGCACGTTGGGTACGACGCCGATCGCACGGGACGACTCGTCGATGTGGCGGATCCGGGTGAGCGCGATCAAGAACAACACGACGCCGTCCGCGACACCTTCGTGTTGTCGTCAGCATGTCTCCTCGTGCGCAACGACATTTTTCGTGAAGTCGGTGGCTTTGATGCACAGATTCCGTTTTTGGGTGAAGAGCGAGACCTGTGTTGGCGGGTGCACCTACTCGGCGCGCGTGTAGTCGTCAATCCTGCTGCAGTCGCGCGTCATCGCGGCGGTTTTGAAACACGCGCCAACTTGGTGGGTGCACACGCGCGCGCAGAACGCATTCGTGTACGTACGGTGATGGCCTGTGTGGCGTTGTCGCAAGTGCCACTTACCGTGTTGCGACTTCTCGTGCAATCCGTGGTGGACACGGTGATCGGGTTGTTCAACGGACAGCAGCGACGCGGGCTGGCCAGTGTGCGTGCAGTGGGGGCCCTGGTCGTCGACGCACCGATGCTCGTTGCGCGTCGTCGCCAACTACGTCATCTGCGTCGCGTGCCAGGTGGTGAAGTCACCAGTTTGCAGTTGCGCTCCAGTGCCCGTCTGGCCGCATATGCCCGCCATCGTCGAGCACTGCGCGAACAGCACACCTCCGAGATTCCCGCCATCGGACAAAGCATGACGCCAACATCACGGGGTGTGGCATTCGTCGGGCTCGCCGCATTGATAACGGTGGTCGTTGGTAGTCGCAGCATGCTGCTGGATGGCGTCAACAATGTCGGGCAATTCATTCCTCTTGCTGCCAACGACACGGGCGCACGTGATTTGGTGCGGGCATATCTGGCGGGTTGGTCGCCGGTGTGGTTCGGGGCACCGGGTGCTGCGCCAACGTATGTTGGTGCGCTCGCTGTTGCGGGTCTGGCATGGTTCGGTTCATGGGCGGGTTTGTTGACGGTGCTGGTGGTGGGAGCACTGATCGTCGGTCCCGTTGGTGCGTGGCGCCTGAGTGGCGTATTTGGTGCAGCACGAGTGCGCATGTTCGGGGCGTTGATCTATGCAGCATTTCCCGTTGGGATACTTGCCGTTCGCGATGGTCGGCGCGATGTGCTCATCGTGTGGGCTCTGGCGCCATGGATACTCGACTTTGCCCGTCGCATTGCGGGGCTAGACCGCGACGAAGTCACAGCAGTGCGCGAATCATCGGTACGACCAACGGGTGGGCGTCGATCACAGTTGATGGCATCCGTGTTGTTGCTCGTGGCGATTGGCAGCACTGCCAGCCCGGCGGTCTTGGTCGTCGTCGTACTCATGGCCGTTGTGCTCGGCATTGCTGCCGTACTCACGGCCACTCCACTACGAGCTTCTGCCTGGCTGGTGGGCTCGTTGGTAATTGCAGTCATGGCGGCAATCGTGTTGCACATGCCGTGGTCGGTGCGCTTCGTTGCTGGCGATTGGTGGGCGGCACTCGTTGGATCTTCGACGGTGCCATCGGGAGCATCACTCGTTGATGTGCTGACGCTTGGTGTCGACAATGTCGTATGGCGCCCAGTGTTGCTCGGCGCCTACGTGCCCGTGGTGTTGATGGTGTTCGTCGGTCGTCGGGCGCGCGCAAGTTGGACCACTCGTGCCTTCGTATTGGTGTTTGTGCCAACGATGCTCGGGTTACTTGCACAGCGAGACGTCATACCTGGCGCACTACCCGAGCCGTTGATGTTGGCAAGCATCAGCGCGCTGGGAGTG
>JBEDEI010000163.1:0-9281 GCA_041175765.1 Actinomycetota bacterium
GCGATTGATGGACGAAGGTGTGGATGCTGTTGGGGCGTATGTTGCGCAAGTGCGACGTGCCATTGATGAATCGGCGAAGTAGTTTTACCCCATGCTCAAACCAGGAGACAAAGCCCCGGCAATTGCCTTGCTTGATCAACATGGCAAGAAGCGCACCCTGAAGGAATTTGCCAAGAAGAAAGTGCTCGTGTACTTCTACCCAAAAGCCGATACGCCGGGATGCACGCAGCAATCGTGTTTGCTCAGTTCGATTCACGACCAGATCGGGCGCACGGTCATCATTGGCATAAGCCCTGACGCGCCTGGCAAGCAATTGAAATTCGATACCAAGTACCAACTTGGCTTTCCATTGCTTGCCGACGAAGAACACGTGGTGGCCAAGGCCTACAAGGTGTGGAAGAAAAAGTCGATGTACGGGCGGGAGTACATGGGCATTGAGCGATCGGCGTTCCTCATCGACGGGGCAGGCAAGATCGTGCACGCGTGGTACAAAATTTCTCCGAAAGACACCGCTGCATTTCTGCTGCAAGCATTGGGCAAATAGCGGATCGATCGAGCGAAGATGTTTGCCGCCCCCGCACTTGTGTTGCCACATCGACCGCCATTCCTGTTCGTCGATGTGATTGATGAATTGGTAATCGGAAGTAGCGCAGTCGGACGCTGGCGGTTACAAGGCGACGAATGGTTCTTCTCCGGACACTTTCCGGGTCGTCCAACACTGCCGGGTGTCTTGATGTGCGAAGCCATCGCTCAAGTGGGTGCTTACGCATTGCTGAGTGATTCGCAGCGGTCCACGAAGCTTCCCCTCTTCGGGGGATTGGATGCCGCGCGCTTTCGGCGACAGGTGGTGCCCGGCGACGAGTTGCAGATCAGCGTGACACTCGGGCGAATGAGCGCCAGAGCAGGCAAAGGATCGGGAGTGGCAAGCGTGAACGGCGACGTTGCGTGTGAATGCGATCTGATGTTCGTGCTCGTGGATCGCTAAGGCGCGACGAACCGGGACCGCATCAACTCACTGGTGACAAAATCACCGAACCGTTGTGTCCACCAAAACCAAAGTTGTTGGAAATGGTGGGCCCCGGTGTCCACTCCCGCGGCGCACCCATGACGACATCACAGTGGATATCGGAACCCACGGTGGTGGTATTAGCGGTAGGAGGTATGAGTCGGTGCTCGAATGACAACAACACGGCCGCGGCTTCCAGTGCGCCTGCGGCACCGAGGGGATGGCCCGTTACACCTTTGATCGACGTGACGGGTGGGGTGGGAACGCCAAACAGCGATGTAACGGCTTGTGCTTCTGCTTGGTCATTGAGTGGTGTCGAGGTGCCGTGCGCATTTATCTGCTTGATGTCGGCAGGCGTAAGACCTGCGTCATCGAGGGCCAGTTGCATGCACGCCGAAGCACCCGTGCCACCTGGTGCTGGCGCGGTGATGTGGTGAGCATCGGCATTGCTGGCAGCACCTGCTACTTCCGCCAGGATGTTGGCTCCGCGGGCCTGTGCCAGATCCCAACGTTCTAGTACGAAGACGGCGGCACCTTCCCCAAACACGAAGCCATCGCGTGTTTCATCGAACGGTTTGCTGCAGCCAGTGGATGACAGCGCCGTCATGTTGGCAAACCCCGCAACGGCCGTGATAGTGGCTGCGGATTCTGCTCCACCGGTCACTACCGCATCGCATCGTCCCCATGCAATCAGCCGCGCCGCGTTACCGATGGCGTGGGTCGCAGCAGCGCATGCAGTGCAGATGGTTTCGGCAGGGCCTTGCAGGTGATAGCGCATGGAAATGGCTGCTCCACAAGCGTTCGACATCATCATTGGCACCAAGAACGGCGACACACGGCGCTCACCTTTTTCCACTCGAGTGATGACTTGTTCTTCGAGCGTGCGTAGGCCGCCGATACCGGTGCCGAAAATGCAACCCATGCGGGCCGCCGAATAGGGAAGTGAACCGGCTTGGGTCATTGCTTCGTGTGCGGCGGCCAGTGCGAATTGCTCGACCCGATCCGACCTTCTGGCTTCTTTTGGATTGGCAAAATAAGGAAGCGGATCCCAGTCCGCGACTTCCACCGTTTTGGCGCCGACAATCCCGGGCCCGAGGAGACCCTTCCAAAAGGCCTGCTTGCCGATGCCGCAGGGTGCTACGACTCCGTAGCCGGTAACGACGACGCGATGACCTGTTCCCTGCACGAGGGAAAACTACTTGGTCTTGGCCGCGATGAGATCGAAGGCTTGACCCACCGTGGTGATGCCTTCCAATTCCTTTTCGGGAACTTCGACACCGAACTCTTCTTCCAGGGCCATGACGAACTCCACCAAGTCGAGGCTGTCGGCTTCGAGGTCTTCCTTGAAGCGTGCTTCACGGGTGACCTTGCCGGCATCCACCGACAACAGCGACACCGCAGTCTTGGTAAAACGATCGAATAGTTCTTGGCTCACGAGGGGCCTCCTTGATACTTCAGCCTACTCATTCGGCTGTCAGTGCCCCATGCCCAAGCCACCATCCACGGGTATCACAGCACCGGTGATGTATGCAGCATCGGTTGATGCCAAGAATGTGATGACTCCCGAAATTTCTTCGACGGTGGCGATTCGCCCCAAGGGCACGAGTTCGGCAAAGGCCGCCAGTTTTTCTTCACCCAAACCTTTGGTCATGTCGGTATCCACCGGTCCTGGTGCAACGACGTTCACCGTGATGCTGCGACTTCCCAGTTCACGAGCCAATGAGCGAGCGAAACCCACCAGACCCGCCTTGTATGCTGCATAGTTTGCCTGACCGGCTTGACCGAGGAGGCCAACGACACTGGACACCAGGATGATGCGGCCTTTTCGGGCGCGCAACATGGATTGCGTGGCTCGCTTGCTCACGCGGAACGCTCCAGTGAGATTTGCGTCGATGACTTCGGCGAAGTCTGCCTCCTTCATGCGCAACAGCAACCCATCGCGAGTGATACCGGCATTCGAGACGAGTACTTCAACGGGACCCAACGCTTCTTCCACGGCAGCGAATGCGCGATCAACATCGTCTTGCTTCGTCACGTCACATTGCACCGCGAGAAAATCCCCGGTGGGCACGGTGGTGTTGTAGGTGATCGCCACCTTGTCGCCGAGCGCAGCAAAACGCTGCGCAGTCGCCAAACCGATTCCGCGGCTGCCACCCGTGATGAGAACGACTCGACTCATGGTGCCTTCCATTCAATAACCGCGCTGGCGGCGGTCATACCGGCACCGAATCCCACCATGAGCACGATGTCCCCGGTGCCCAGGCGTCCACGATCTGCTGCATCAAAGAGCGCAAGCGGTATCGAAGCTGAAGAGGTGTTGCCGGTCTCATGCAAAATCACGGCGGTGCGCTCGAGTGGAATGCCCAATTGGCGGCATGCTGCATCGATGATGCGCAGGTTCGCCTGGTGCGGCACGCACAACTTGACGTCGTCGATGGTGACACCGGCTTTGGCGAGGGACTTCTTCGCGGAGTCCACCATGATGCGTACGGCACGGCGAAACACCTCCTTGCCGTCCATATGTATGTAGCCACCCACATCGGCATACAGCAGATGCTCGAGCGAACCATCGGCATCGAGGTCCCAACCAAGCAACTGTCCGGCATCGGCAGTGGCGTCGACGACGCACGCTCCTGAACCGTCGGCAAACAAAATGGCGGTGCCGCGATCGCTCCAGTCGGTGATGCGCGACAACGTATCGGTGCCCACGACGAGCAGCCGCTTTGCGCCAATGCTGATCAAGCCCTGCGCAACGACGTATGCGTAGACGAAACCCGAGCAAGCAGCATTCACGTCGAATGCGCCGCAACGCAAACCGAGCGCATGCTGCACCGTTGCGGAAGTGGCCGGCACGGTGCGATCTGGTGTCGTGGTGGAGAGCACAAGCCCGTCGATTGATGCAGGATCAACCTTGGCCATCGCCATGGCTTTGCGTGCAGACTCAACGGAAAGCGATGCGGTGGATCCGCCCACATGGCGCCGTTTGATACCAGTGCGCTCCGTGATCCATTCGTCGTTGGTGTCCATCATCGCCGAGAGATCGTCGTTGGTGAGCACTTTTTCCGGCAATGCCGTGCCCCAACCGATGATGCGTCCGCCAGTCATCATTGGGTCCGTAGCCATGCGACAGGTTCACGCATCGCCAATCGTTCGCCTGCATGGGCAATGAAGTTCTGCAGGACACCGGCAAACGGGGAGCGAACTTCGGTGTCACCAATATGGCCGAGCACGGTGCCGACTTCGATATGCGCGCCATCGTGTATGTCGGAGCGAGGAGTGAACACACCGGCTGCGGGGCTCACCACCAGCCGCTCTACCACGAACAGATGCTCACCGTCTTGCGCGGCAGATTTCGGTGGTGCGACGAGGCTCACCCACTCGAGCAGGGAATCAAGTTCGTCGGGTGTCGACACACTGAGGGCTCGGGCACCGTCCAGGGTGCGCTTCACCATTCCCGTGAGAACCCCACCTGGTCCCAATTCCACGAAGCCGGCAATCTGATGCTGCTGCATCTCCACCAAGACCTGTCGCCAGCGCACTGGCGAACACAATTGAGCCGAAAGGAGCGCTTCCCATTCGTCACCCCGCTGATGGGCGAGGGCGTCGACGTTGGAAATGATGGGCACGTCGGTATCGCGAGGTTTGGCGACGGCGAGTGCTGTGCGTAGTCGATCGCGTGCTGCGTTCATATAGGGCGTATGAAAGGCTCCCGATACGGGAAGGTTCATGATGCGTTTGGCGCCGAGTTCTTTGGCGTAGAGAGATGCCTTCTCCAGTCCACGCGGAGAACCTGCAATGACCACCTGACCAGGGGCGTTGAAGTTGGCAACCCATACATCGTCGTCAGCACGACGACAAGCAACTTCTACTTGATCGTCGTCGAGACCCAAGACGGCCGCCATCACTCCGGGTGCTGCTTGACCTGCATCGTGCATCGCATCAGCACGCGCACACACCAAACGCACGCCGTCATCAAAACCCAGTGCGCCGTTTGCAGTAAGGGCGGTGTATTCACCAAGACTGTGCCCGGCACAGACGCTCGGCTCAACACCGAGTCGTTCCACCGCGTCGAGCACCATCAGGCTGCTGACGAACGTGGTGAGTTGAGCGTTGCGAGTGTCTTTCAACTCGTCGGCATCGGCATCCAACAACAGACGCCCGACGTCGCGACCGGACAACTCCGAAGCCTCATCGACGAGCTCCCAACTTTCGTGTTCGCGCCACGGGCGTCCCATACCGGGCCGTTGCGACCCTTGTCCGGGAAACAGGAATGCGAGCACCGGACCTCCATGTCAGATGTGGATACCGCACTCAAGGGTACGAGAACTCTCGCTCAGGCAGCGGGACGCAGTGAATCGGCAGGGACTAGCCTTACGAGCCGTTGCCCGAGTGGCGAAATGGCAGACGCGACGGACTCAAAATCCGTTGCCTGAAAGGGTGTGTGGGTTCGACTCCCACCTCGGGCACCACAGTGACGCCTTCTAGGCTGGTGAGCCCATGAGCTTGCAGTTACCAGCGGGTATTCATCAACGGGTAGTTCGCCACCGACTGTCCAGGGTGACCGCAACTCTGCAGGAATTGCAAGACGACCTGCGAATCACCCGCGAGCAGTTCGAAATCATGAGCGACGATGCAGCCGACGCCGAACTGCGGGCAATCGTGTCAGAAACTCCCAGTGCAGAAGCCGATCATCGTGACTCCCAGCGGCACTTCTTGGCCATCGCCAAACACCTGGCTTATCTGGAAGCAGCCATCGCGAACAACGAACGCGAACTGGACACTTTGCTGGATCGTCTCCATTCCCCAGAAGCGTAGAGTCATCGAATGACCACGATCGTCATTGCCGAAGACGAGGCAATCATTCGTCTGGATTTGCGCGAACTTCTGGAAGAAGAGGGTTACGTTGTGGTCGGCGAGGCTGGGCGAGGCGATCAAGCAGTGGAATTGGTGCGACAATTGCAACCCGACCTTGTCATCTTGGATGTGAAGATGCCGGGTATGGACGGCATCGAAGCAGCCCGCCTCATTACGGCGGAAGCCATTTGCGCAGTCCTGATGCTGACTGCGTTCAGCCAGCGCGAGATCGTGGAGCAGGCACGCGACGCAGGTGCAGTGGCGTACCTGGTAAAGCCGTTTCAGAAATCCGACCTGATTCCGGCCATCGAACTCGCCGGTGCGCGGTATGCCGAAACCAAAGCCTTGATGCACGAAGTGGGGGAGTTGCAGGAGCGGCTGAACGTTCGTAAGTTGCTGGATCGCGCAAAAGGACTCCTCATCGACCAGCACGGCATGAAGGAATCGGCAGCGTTTGCGTTCATTCAGAAGTCAGCGATGACGAACCGTACGACCATGAAACAAGTTGCTGAGTCAGTGCTCAAAGGCGAGACGACCCCTCACCCATGAAAATCATGGCTTTGGACGGGAACTCACTCGTCTATCGCGCGTTCTTCGCTCTTCCCGACACAATGGCGAATTCCCACGGTGAGGTAACCAACGCCGTATTCGGCTTTTGCTCGATGTTCGTCACCTTGGTCAATGATCACCAACCGGATGCAGTCGTAGTGGTGTTCGATCGCAAAGAAAAAACATTCCGTCACGAAGCCGCTCCTGAGTACAAGGCGCAACGGGAAAAGCAGCCAGACACGTTGTATGCGCAACTCGCCCTCGTCAAAGACGAGTTGCTCCCTGCAGCTGGTGTCACCACGCTGGATTGTGCCGGCTTTGAAGGAGACGACATCATCGCCACCATCGCCCATTCGATTGGTGCATCTGATGAACTCATCATCGTGACGGGCGATCGCGACTCGTACCAACTGGTACGAGATCCACAGGTACGTGTGCTCTACAACAAGCGTGGAGTTTCGGAGTATGCCCTCTACGACGAAGCAGGAATTCGTGAGCGAACCGGAGTCACTCCGGCCCAGTATGCCGACTACGCGGCGTTGCGTGGTGATCCCAGCGACAATCTCGAAGGTGTCCCCGGCGTTGGCGAAAAGACTGCAGCCAAACTCATCAACACCTACGACGGTCTTGTCGATGTGTTCGCTCATGCAGACGAGCAGAGCCCCAAACTGCGCGCATCACTGACCGATTCTCGGGAACGTGTGCTGCGAAACGCCGAACTTATGCGACTGCGAACCGATGTGCCGGTTGCCCTCGATCATCGCGCATGGCAGCCGCAACCCGACGCTGCCGCACTGCGTACTGTGTTCGATCGTCTGGAGTTTTCCACGATGGCGAATCGTTGGAACGCCTTCCTCATCCGTTTTGGTGGAGAAGTTTCGGTACAGCCGGCCACCTCGAGCGCGCCGATCTCGGTGGTGATCACCGACTGCGCGTTGAGCGATGCGCTGGATCTATTGACCGGGGATGCTCCGCTGGGTATGGCGTTGGCATGGACGGGCGCACCCGGGCGCTCATCGATCCATTCACTGGTGCTGACGACTGGTGCATCGTCACGCGATGCCGCCGAGCCACATGCAATCCAATGCTTTTCACTTGCGGCTCAACAGTTGCAGGAAACTGCGCTGCGAGAGGCGCTCGCCAGCTGTCCGCATTTGGTGATGCGCGATGCTCGCAATGCGATGCGTAGCCTGCTGTCGCTCGGTATCGATGTTTCGCATCTGTGTTTTGATACCGCCATCGCGGCATATCTTGCAGACTCCGACGCCGGCACGTACGACGTGCTGACGGTTGCGCAGCGTTGGCTCGGTCGCTCACTTACACGAAGTACTGGAGCCGACGATGGCCAACTGAATTTTGCCGATGGTGCCGATGATTCACCTGTGCACGATGCCGCCCTCGAAGCCAGCGTGGCGTTGCTGTCGTTCCGAGTTCTGCAAGACGAGCTCTCGACGATTCAATTGGCCGATCTCTACACCACGACCGAGCTTCCGCTCATTCGGGTGTTGGCAAAGATGGAGCACCGCGGCATCGGCGTGGACAAACCGCATCTGGTGCGACTCGAAGCCGAACTCCGCGAACGCAGCACTGCTTTGGCAGCGACCCTGCACGCGTTGGCCGGCAAGGAGTTCAATGTCAACTCCACCCAACAACTCGCCCAAGTGCTCTACGTGGATCGGGGAGTAACCGGTGCCAAGAAGACGAAATCAAAGAAGGGGTTCAGCACGGATGCCGCAACGTTGGAAAAGATTCGGGACGAATGGCCCGAGTTCATCGACGCGCTGCTCGAGTACCGAGAAGTGGAGAAACTGCGCGGTACGTACGCGGAAGGATTGTTGTCGACAGTTGAGGTAGACGGGCGCATTCACGCCAGCTTCAACCAAACGGTTGCACGAACTGGTCGATTGTCGAGTGACCAGCCAAATCTGCACAACATTCCCGTGCGCAGTGAGGCAGGTCGTGTGTTTCGCGAAGTATTCGTACCCGAAGAGGGCTGTGAGTTTCTCGTAGCCGACTACAACCAAATCGAGCTTCGTTGTATTGCGCACTTGGCAAAAGACCCCGGACTGCTCACCGCGTTCAATGCGGGTCAAGACATTCATCGAGCAACGGCTGCACAGGTGTTCGGTGTGGAACCAGCCAACGTGACGGGAGAACAACGCAGTAAAGCCAAGATGGTCTCTTACGGTCTCGCGTACGGCATGGAGGCCTACGGTTTGAGCCAACGTTTGGCGATCGATGTCGCCGAAGCAAAAACCATCCTGGATGCCTACTTCTCGGCGTTCCCACGGGTGAAGCAGTACATGGACGATGCGGTAGCCACCGCCAAGCGCGATGGTTACACCACCACGTTGTTCGGTAGACGGCGACGAATCGAAGGCATTCATAGTCCGATTCGCCAGGTAGAAGCCGCCGCAACCCGAATGGCAATGAATGCAGGTATCCAAGGGCTGGCCGCCGACATCTTCAAGATCGCGCTCGTGGCCATCGACAAACAACTCGAAGAAGCGGGGCTGGCAAGTCGCCTCGTGCTTCAGGTGCACGACGAGGTAGTCCTTGAGGTAGTCCCTGCTGAACGTAAAGCAATAGAGAAACTGGTCATCGACGCGATGCTCAATGCCGCAGCGCTGGATGTGCCCCTTCTGGTCAATGCAGCCTGGGGTTCCAGTTGGGCGGCAGCGAAGGTAGCCTGACGCGTCCGCCTCTCCGGCGGGAAATGTCCCATCCCTACTCTCATATCCACCGAAAGCAACTCGTGACTGACACAACCTTGAGCCCCAGCACCGCAATGGGCACCTTTGACCCAAGCGGAAATTACATTCCACGCAAGATCACCGAACGCGATGCATCATTCGCCGATGAGATTGCCAAC
>JBEDEI010000164.1:0-6393 GCA_041175765.1 Actinomycetota bacterium
TGATTACTCTCGGCTCGGACAAGCACCGAATGTGTGACGACGAGTGGACTGCGGTCACCATTGACGGCCAACGCACTGCACAATTTGAACACACCATCCTCGTAACCGACACTGGCTTTGATGTCCTCACGGGCCCTGGTGCTGTTTCGGCACGTTCACCATTCGACCGCTAAGGTTCGCTTAAGGAACACGTCAACCAAGGAGGCGCCATGCCCTTTGCCACCGTTAACGGCCAGAAGATCCACTATCGCGACACTGGTGGACGAGGCCCCGCAGTGGTGCTATCACACGGATTCTTGATGGATCACACCATGTTCGACGCACAAGTCGCAGCGCTGTCGGATAAGTTTCGCGTTGTCACCTGGGATGAACGTGGCTTTGGACAAACCGAATACGACGGAAAACCATTTACCTACTGGGATTCGGCCAACGACTGCCTGGCGCTGATGACCCACCTCGGCATTGACACTGCCGTGCTTGGTGGCATGTCACAGGGTGGCTTTCTTTCGCTACGGGCCGCACTCACCGCACCTGCGCGTGTTCGAGCGCTGGTGCTGATCGACACGGCGTCAGACAACGACACACCCGATGTGCTCGCTGCTTACCGACAAATGGTCGACGCCTGGGTTACCCACGGGCCGTCCGATGATTTGGCCAACATCATTGCCAACATCATCATCGCCGAACCACAGGAAAATGCGAAGTGGATCGCCAAATGGAAGGCGCGACCAAAGGAACTGATGTTGCACCCGTCGGGTTGCCTACTCGACCGCGACGACATCACATCGCGCATTGGTGAGATCACCTGCCCGGCGCTCATCATTCATGGCACGGCCGATACCGCAATCAGTGCGGAGCGGGCAACGGCACTGCGTGCCGGGCTGCGCAATGCCGAAGACATCGTCTGGGTGGAAGGGGCTGCACATGCCGCCAACCTCACTCACCCGCACATTGTGAACCCACCACTTCGAGCGTTTCTGGAACGAGTGGCGTAGCGTACTTCGGGCGTGATCAACGGGGGTGACGTTCCGCGCTTCGAGCGTTTTGACCGAGAGGAGTGGGCGGCTCTGCGCGCCCAAACCCCACTCACGATTCGCGAAAAAGATCTCGAAGCACTCCTGGGCATCAACGAACGAATCGATCTTGATGAAGTTGCAGCCGTCTACCTGCCACTGACGCGCCTACTCAATTTGTATGTTTCTGCCACCCAGAATTTGCATCGTGTCTCCACCACGTTCTTGGGCACCATTGCCCCGAAGTTGCCGTACATCATCGGAATCGCAGGCAGTGTGGCCGTCGGCAAGAGCACGTTCGCACGACTCCTGCAGGAACTGCTCTCCCGATGGCCAGAGCACCCCCGCGTGGAACTGGTCACGACCGACGGTTTTCTCTACTCAAATACCGAGTTGACTGCTCGCGGCATCATGGACCGCAAGGGATTTCCCGAAAGTTACGACACCCGACAGCTCTTGAATTTTCTGCGTGCCGTAAAGAGTGGTGAACGCGAAGTTGCCGTGCCGGTGTACAGCCACATCATTTACGACATCTTGCCCGACACCCACGAAATCGTCCACCAACCCGACATTCTCATCCTCGAAGGCCTCAATGTGCTGGGTCTTGACTCATCGGCCAACGAGTTCGTCAGCGACTACTTCGACTTCTCCATCTATCTCGACGCCGATGAGGCGCTCATCAAGACATGGTTCATTGATCGCTTCCATGCGCTGCGTCGCACCGTGTTCCAAGATCCTGAAAGTTTCTTTCAGCACTTCGCTGCACTCACTGACGATGAGGCAACTGCCCTTGCTGGCCAAATCTGGGACAACATCAACGGCCGCAACTTGCGGGAAAACATCGAACCAACCAAGGGTCGTGCTTCGCTCGTGATCGAAAAGGGTGCCGACCACCGCGTGACCGACGTGTTTTTGCGCAAACTGTAGGTGTGTTAGCGGTGGAGTGAATTCAAGTAGTTGTACACCGTGATGCGCGAAACGCCCATTGCGTCGGCCACATCCTCCACTGCACGGCGAAGAATGAATGCCCCGCGCTCATCGAGTAGGCGAATGGCTCGTTGCTTTTCTGCACGAGAGAGATGCGCAAGTTTGGCCCCAAGTTCGCGCTCGACCGATTCGATCAATCGCTCCATCGCGCCGTGCAACGCCGGAAGGCGAACCCCGGCGACCACCTTGCCGTCCCACACGAGTGGCACATCAGCTCTGTTCATTTCTGATGCAGCAACGAGTGATGCACCCAGTGCGCTCAGCAACGGCTGCACGGTGTCGATGAGTGGATGGCGCGCGGTCATACGGCGTCTTGACGCGCCACGCTCAGACTGACGAACGTGGCTCCATTGGCATAAGCCTCACGCAACAAGTCGGCCACGATGGCGGGCATTGCTTCGTGGCTGGCGGTGAAGGTGGAACCAAATGGACCAAAGTCCACGGTCACGCCATGCTGCTCAACTACCGCTACGGCTTTGGTGACGTGGGGTCCGGGCTGGCCTTCAACGAAAGGTTCAACGGTGAACTCCACAACGACGGTTGGCATAGGTCTGCCTAAGCGTAGACGCAGGCGCGCGCCCTACGATGTGGCAATGGTGCAAAATGCTCAGACCCTTGCTGCACGCGATGCCCACGGCACCGCCAACAATCTTGCGGCGCACGTCGATGATCTCTACGAGTCGGCCGTTGCATTGCGGCGACGCTTGCACGAATGGCCAGAACTTGGCAACCACCTCCCGAATACTCGTGAAGCAGTACTCGAGTCTCTTCACGGCTTGCCGCTCGACATCACGCTGCACGAAACCACCAGTGGTATTGCAGCGCTCCTCACCGGCGGCAAACCAGGGCCTACGGTCATGTTGCGCGGCGACATGGACGCCCTGCCGATGCCTGAAGATACGGGACTTGAGTTCGCCTCACGCAACCAGAACATGATGCATGCCTGTGGACACGACACGCACACGGCGATGCTGGCCACCACTGCACGACTCCTTGCTGAACGCAAGGACGATCTGCCAGGCCGCGTGCTTTTCATGTTTCAACCTGGTGAGGAAGGCCACCACGGTGCAAAGTTCATGCTCGAAGAGGGGCTCCTCGAAGTACCAGCACTCGCCGATGGCAGCGCTTCACCAGTCACTGCTGCATTCGCCCTGCATATCACGACCGCGATCCCTGCCGGGTGGGTCACTGCCAAGCCTGGTCCGATCATGGCATCATCCGACACGTTTGAGATCGTGGTCACTGGCAAAGGTGGCCACGCTTCTGAACCATTTCGTGCACGTGATCCGATTCCTGTCGCCTGCGAAATCGTGCAGGCGCTCCAAATGCATGTCACTCGACGCATCCCCGTGTTTGACCCGGCAGTGGTCACGGTCACGCAGATTCATACGGGCACTACATCCAATGTGATTCCTGAATCGGCATTCATCAACGGCACCATTCGTGCAGTCAGCGAGTCCACGCGCAACAAAGTGCACGATGGCCTACGCCGAATCGCCGAAGGAATCGCCGCCACGCACGAGATGGCTGCTGATGTGCAGATCAAGATCGGATATCCCGTCACGGTCAACGACGGCCCGAGTGCCGATTTCGGTCTCGAGGTCGCCGATGCGCTCGTTGGCGCCGATAGATCGGTGCGACTACCAAGCCCAGTGATGGGCGCCGAAGACTTCTCGTACGTGCTCAACAAACTTCCTGGAGCAATGATGTTTTTGGGTGGCACACCCGACGGTGTCAACCCAGCGACTGCGGCACCAAACCACTCCAACCGTGTGATGTTTGATGAACAAGCGATGAAGACAGGCATGTCGCTCTATGCGTCATTGGCGCTGCGCACGCTTGGCGTTCGACTTGACTGAACAAGCAATGACCAGACCGCTGGAGGGCATTCGCGTCCTTGACTTCACCCGTGTGCTTGCTGGTCCGCATGCCACACGCATGTTGTGCGATCTGGGTGCCGAAGTCATCAAAGTGGAACCCCCCGAAGGCGACCTCACTCGGTTCGGTCAACCACGACGGCACTCGTTGGCGACCTACTTCATCCAACAAAACGTCGGCAAACTCAATGTGTCGCTCAACCTTGCTGATGCGCGTGCAGTCGACATTGCCCAGCAGCTGGCTGCGGTAAGTGACGTCGTCATCGAAAACTTTCGACCCGGTGTAATGGAACGCCTGGGTTTGGGATACCCGACACTCGCAGCCCGTCACCCCCGCCTGATTTATGCATCAATCAGCGGCTACGGCGCAACCGGTTCGTGGGTGCATCGTCGGGCGTATGCACCCGTCGTGAATGCCGAAGTGGGGCTCACCAAACATCAGGGTGATGTACGTGGTGGCGCCTACGCCAACGATCCATTCAGTCACGGTGACGTGTACACCGGCATGGAGGCTGCAGCGGGTATTTTGGCTGCACTTTTTCAGCGAGAACGCACGGGACGTGGCCAGTATCTGGATATCTCGATGGCAGAAACGCTGTTGTATGTCAATGAACATGCTCACGATCACTTGTGGGAAGACGAGGTGCCTGCCGACTGGATTCGTTCATTCCAACCTGCTGATTATCCGGTGCTCACCACACGTGACGGCAGCATCGTGGTGGTAAGTGGCCATCCTGCTTCAAAAACCAACTTTGGTTGGTTTTGTGCAGCCATGAATCGACCAGATTTGATTGACGATCCACGATTTGTGGATGTTGCGGCACGCTTGGCGCACCTCGACGAATTTGCCGACATTCTTGCTGCCTGGGCCGCCACGATCGCTGATGCTCACGAAATAGAGCGGGTCTTTGCCGAACATCATCTGGCGACAGGAAGATTGCGCAGCGTCGCCGACATTGCGAGCACCGAGTGGGCCCGCGAACGAGGGGTGATTACCGAAGTATCGGACCGTGGCGGTGGAACCATACGCATTCCGCAAAGCCCGTGGAAGTTCAGTGAGGCCGATGTACGAATTCGTGGTGTCCCCAAGTATCGCGGTGAAGACAACGCGATTGTGTTACGTGATCTTCTCGGTATGTCTTCCGAGACGATCACTCGGTTGGCACACGACGGCGTGACCAGCAGTCATCTACCTACCGACAAATAACTATCGACCACTGTGGCCGAAGCCACCGCCGCGATCGTTGTCGTCCAATTCAGGCACGGGTGACCACTCCACCGTGGCGATGGCCTGCACGATCAACTGGGCAATGCGATCACCTCGTTGCACGCGATAATCCTGCTCGGGGTCATGGTTGATCATGATGACTTGCAATTCACCGCGATACGCAGCATCGATAATGCCTGGTGTGTTCACCAACGAAACTCCGTGCTTGAGCGCCAACCCACTCCGTGGCACCACCATGCCCATGTAACCGCTCGGAATTGCGACTGCCACACCCGTGGGTACCAGCACGCGGCCTCCGCCTGCAGGCAGATGCGCATCGACTCGCGCATACAGGTCAAGACCTGCATCATCAGGATGCGCTTTGGTGGGAAGTGAAAGTTCGGGGTCAAGCAGACGAATTGGCACGATCAGCGATGAAGCCACCCCACGACGATACGCCCATCGCCGTAGGGTTAAGTAGTGCTCGTTTGGATGGATTTAGAAATGACGGGGCTTGATCCCGCGACCGACGTCATCGTAGAGATTGCGTCATTGGTGACCGACGACGACTTGAACATCGTGGCCGAGGGCCCCGACCTTGTCATTCACCAGCCGGATGCAGTGCTGGCAGCAATGGACCCAGTAGTGGTGACCATGCACACCGAATCGGGTTTGCTGGAGGCCATTCGTGGTTCGCGCATGACCTTGGCCGAAGCTGGCACCGCCACGCTTGCCTTTATCAAACAACACGTGCCACATCCCCGCACCGTGCCATTGTGTGGGAACTCCATCGGTACCGATCGCCGATTTTTGGTCAAGTATCTGCCGGAGATCGAGAACTATCTGCACTATCGCAGCGTGGATGTGTCGAGCGTGAAGGAACTTGCCAAACGCTGGTACCCCGAAACCACGATTGCTCGCCCCACCAAAACCGGTGCACACCGGGCACTCAATGACATTCGCGAAAGTGTGCGCGAGTTGGCGTTCTATCGCTCGTCGTTTTTTGTGCCCTCAACGAGTCGCAATAGTGCGGCCGCGCCAGACGACGCTGCCAAAGAGCACCGTTCGTAGCACGCTGCGCACTGCAACACCGACGAACAGCACTGCATGCAGTGGATACAACACGGCGCTGAGGACACCAAAGTTGCCCAGCCGTCGCACAATCACGTACACCTGCAGGGCAGAAAGTACGAAGCACCACGCTGACGTCACTGCGCCACCACACAGGGAAAACATCCACAAGACAATGAGTGCACTCGCACCACGCGGGACGGCTGCAGCGCCAAGCGCGGTGTTTTTCGTCCAACCT
>JBEDEI010000165.1:0-4301 GCA_041175765.1 Actinomycetota bacterium
GACGTGATCGAGCCACCGACCATCGATGCATCGACACCGCCCACGCTCGCCTCGTCGTTGCCCGACGGTCAATATCAGGCCGCCGTGCGAGTGGCAAAGGAGCACATCGTGGCTGGCGACATTTTTCAGGTGGTGTTGTCGCAGCGATTCGGGGTGCAGTTGGATGCCGACCCATTCGACTTCTATCGGGTGTTGCGACAAATTAATCCCAGCCCGTACATGTACTTCGTGCGACACAACGCTTTGACGATTGCGGGCAGTTCGCCCGAGCCGCTCGTACAGGTACGCGATGGTCGTGTGATCAGCCGTCCGATTGCCGGCACGCGCAAGCGCGGTCGTGACGACGAGCATGACCGCAAACTTGCCGGCGAGTTGCGCGAGAACCCCAAGGAGCAGGCCGAGCACATCATGTTGGTGGATTTGGCGCGCAACGATGTGGGTCGTGTGGCCAAGTACGGCACTGTAAAAGTGGATGAGTTGATGACGCTCGAGCGTTACAGCCACGTGATGCACCTGACCTCGCAAGTGTCGGGCGAACTCCGCGATGGCCTCGGCCCCATTGATGTATTGCGAGCCACGCTGCCGGCCGGCACGGTGAGTGGTGCCCCGAAGGTGCGGGCGATGGAGATCATCGACGCTCTCGAGCCCGTACGTCGCGGCCCCTATGCGGGCATCGTTGGCTACGTGGATTTCAACGGCAACTTTGATGCCGCAATTGCCATTCGCACGATGTTTGCGCAAGGAAACTCGGCATGGTTCCAAGCCGGGGCGGGTGTGGTGGCCGATAGCGACCCCGATGACGAGAACTTGGAGTGCCACAACAAGGCTGCGGCCCTCGTGGCGGCCCTGCCGACTGCCCGGCGTATGACTGCACAGCGCTTAGATACACAGCGCAAGCGTGGCTCGTGATGACCTCGCCAATCGTGGTGCCGCTGATGCGCGACATCATTGATGCCACCGGCAAAGACACTCGTAGTTTTCTGCATTCCCAATTGAGCAACGACATCATGTCGCTGCCCGTCGGTGCGTCGCGGTACGCCTTCGTGCTCGAGCCAACGGGCAAACTCAGCGCACTCCTGCGGGTGCAATGCGTTGCCGATGACCACTTCGTACTCGATGTGGATGCGGGGTGCGGGGTAGCCGCTCTTGCACGGCTGAACAAATTCAAGATTCGCGTGCAGTGCGAGTTCGTGCTGACCACCGAAACCATTACGGCGGTACGCGGGCTGCGCCCTGATGCACGAGCGCAGTGGTGTGCACGCCCCAACGCAGTGGCAGCGTGGCGGGAGAGCGACGGGGCAGTGGACGTATTTGCGGTTCCCGAATCGAATTCAGTTCAGGGGAACGACAGTGCGTTGCTGCGCGAGCGTGTGCGTTGTGCCTGGCCAGTGTTCGGCATCGACATTGATGACACGTCATTGCCGGCCGAAACAGGGTTGGTTGATGTGGCCGTGTCGTTCACCAAGGGTTGTTACCCCGGGCAAGAACTCGTCGAGCGCATGGACAGCCGCGGCAGCACCGCACCTCGACGGTTGATGCGGCTACCTGCCGAGGTCGATGCGCAATCGGCACGTGCAGTTGCGGGCGAGCCTTATCGTGCTGCAGGCGTTGAACTTGGGCGGTGCACGTCGGTGGCCGGTGACTATGCACTGGTGCTGGTGAGTCGTGCGCACCTCAACCAAGCCGAGGCATTGCAGATTTCCTAGACTTCTCCAGTCGCATGCCATTTATCTACGCGTTTGACCACCAGCACCGCAAGGCGCCAATGAGCATGAAAGATCTGCTCGGCGGCAAGGGCGCCAACTTGGCCGAGATGATGTCGGTGCTGAAGTTGCCGGTGCCGCACGGCTTCACCGTTACCACCGATGCGTGTCGCCACTACATGCGCAGTGGTTGGCCAAGCACGCTGGATAAAGAAATTGCCACGCAGATAGCACAACTCGAAAAGAAGATGGGTCGCACGCTTGGCGATGCCGCGAATCCACTCTTGGTGTCGGTGCGTTCGGGCGCCAAATTCTCCATGCCGGGAATGATGGACACCGTGCTCAATCTGGGGTTGAACGACCGAAGTGTGAAGGGCTTGGCAGCATCGACCAACGACGAACGATTTGCCTACGACAGTTATCGACGTTTTATTGCCATGTACGGCCGCATCGTGTTGGGTGTATCCGCTCAGCACTTCGAGCATCCGTTGGAGCAAGAAAAGGCAAAGACTGGCGCAACCCACGATGCTGAACTCTCGGCCGAGACACTGCGGCAACTGTGCGACCTCTACAAGCGCATCGTGCAACAACACACCGGCAAAGAGTTCCCGCAGGAACCCGCCAAACAACTGCGCGGGGCAATCGAAGCGGTGTTTCGTTCATGGAATGGCGCTCGCGCCGTGGCGTATCGCGTGCGGGAAAAAATCAGCCATGAACTGGGCACGGCAGTGAATGTGCAAGCCATGGTGTTTGGCAATCGCAACGATCAGTCGGGCACCGGTGTGGGTTTCACGCGCAATGCCGCCACGGGGGAGAACACGCCGTATGGCGACTATCTGGTGAACGCACAAGGCGAAGACGTGGTGGCCGGTATTCGCAATACGTCGGATCTCAACGCGTTGCGTGTGCAGTTCCCGAAGGTGCATGCGCAGTTGCTCGATATTTTTGCGCGACTCGAACACCACTACAAAGACATGTGCGATACCGAGTTCACCATTGACGACGGTCGGCTATGGATGCTGCAAACTCGAGTGGGAAAACGCACGGGTGCAGCCGCACTGCGGATGGCTGTGGAGATGACCAAAGGCAACGGCACGGGTAAGCGCGCGTGGAAGATCACCAAGAAACAAGCGTTGATGCGCATCACCGCCGAACAGTTAGATGCCGTACTGCACCCACAATTCGCCCAGCGCACCACCGCACTGGCCAAAGGGTTGGCAGCCTCCCCCGGTGCAGCGGTCGGAAAGGTGTGTTTCACGGCTGACGATGCGACGGCTGCAGTGAAGCGTGGTGAGCAAGTCATTCTCGTGCGTAGCGAAACGAGCCCGGAAGACGTGCACGGAATGATGGTTGCCGAAGGCATTCTCACCTCGCGTGGTGGTTTGGTAAGTCACGCAGCAGTGGTGGCGCGCGGCTGGGGCACGCCGGCTGTGGTTGGCGCCGATGCCGTAAAAATTGGCGAACAGCAATTCGTGGTGGGCAGCACGGTGGTGCGCCAAGGCGACACCATTTCGCTTGATGGCTCAACTGGCGAGGTCATGCTCGGTGCGTTACCTCTTGCCGAAGCAGAGCCACCTGCGGAGTTCCACACGATTCTGAAATGGGCCGACGAGATTCGCAAAGGCAAACTCAGCGTGCGGGCGAACGCCGACAACAGCAACGATGCTCTCGCTGGTCGCAAGTTTGGTGCCGAAGGCATTGGCCTATGTCGAACAGAGCACATGTTCTTGGCAGCAGATCGCTTGGCAATCGTGCGCCGCATGATCTTGGCCGACACACCAGAGGCAGAAACGGGGGCGCTTGAAGCATTGCGAGTGGTACAGAAAGAAGACTTCGTCACCATCTTGCGGGCCATGAGCGGCCTGCCCGTCACCGTGCGGTTGCTCGACCCGCCATTGCACGAGTTTCTGCCACGTATCGACGAGCTGGAAGTGCAGGCAGCCACGACCGGGCTTTCGGCACAAGAAACGCAGTTGCTTGCCGCCGCACACCAGTGGGCCGAGGTCAACCCGATGCTGGGGATTCGCGGTGTGCGACTCGGCGTAATGAAGCCGGGGTTGTATGCCATGCAGGTGCGTGCACTGATGGAAGCGGCCGACGAAGTTGCCGCCGAAGGGGGCGAGCCGATCGTAGAAGTGATGATTCCGCTCACGGTGTCGGCTGATGAATTGGCGCTGGCTCGCGGTTGGGTGGAAGCGGTATTGAGTGAGTACACCGGGCGACCCCGCACCACGTCGGCGGGCAAGAAGGTAAAGCGACCGCAGGTCACCATCGGCACGATGATCGAAACCCCACGCGCAGCATTGCGGGCTGGTGAATTGGCCGCACATGCCGACTTCTTCAGTTTCGGTACGAATGACCTCACACAAATGACGTTCGGCTTCAGTCGCGACGACGTAGAAAGCCGCATGATGCCTGCCTATCTGGCGGCCGGGCTGTTGCCGCGCAACCCATTCGAAACAATCGATCAATCGGGCGTCGGAGAACTCGTGCAGATGGCCGCACTGCGCGGACGCAAAACGAAACGAAAACTGAAACTTGGCGTGTGCGGCGAGCACGGAGGCGACCCGGAATCGATTGCCATGTTTTACCGTGCCG
>JBEDEI010000166.1:0-2955 GCA_041175765.1 Actinomycetota bacterium
TCAATCTGTATGACGAAGTCAACGAAGAGGCAATCGCCGAAGTGCTCAGTGTGTGGACGGGTATCCCTGTCTACAAATTGACCGAAGAAGAAACAGCCAAGTTGCTCAATATGGAAGCCGAACTGCACAAGCGCATCATCGGCCAAGAAGATGCCATCAAGGCCGTTAGCCAAAGCATCCGTCGCACGCGCGCGGGGCTCAAGGATCCGAAGCGTCCTAGCGGCTCGTTCATCTTCCTCGGGCCGACCGGTGTGGGCAAGACCGAACTCGCCAAGACTCTGGCTGAGTTCTTGTTTGGTGACGAAGATGCCCTCATCTCACTCGACATGAGTGAGTACATGGAAAAGCACACCGTGAGTCGCTTGGTGGGCTCGCCCCCGGGATATGTCGGGTACGACGAAGGTGGACAACTCACCGAAGCCGTGCGTCGCAAACCATTCTCCGTCGTGCTCTTTGACGAAATCGAAAAGGCTCACGCAGACGTATTCAATACCCTGCTGCAGATTCTCGAAGAGGGTCGCTTGACGGATGCACAGGGTCGCACGACCGACTTCCGCAATACGGTCATCATCATGACGTCGAACCTCGGTACCCAGGATCTGCGCAAAGCCAATGTCGGCTTCGGCAAGAACGACGAAGCGCTTTCGTATGCACGTATGCGTGACAAAGTCAACGACGCGCTGAAGGTGCACTTCCGGCCGGAGTTCTTGAACCGCATCGATGAAGTCATCGTGTTCCATGAGCATTCGCAAGAAGCGGTGGTCTCCATGGTGGACCTCATGAGCAAGCGTCTCGTGAGCCAACTGGAAGGTCTCGGCCTTGGTCTTGAACTCACGGAAGCAGCCAAGTTGTTGCTCGCCAAACGTGGTTACGACCCACAACTGGGTGCTCGACCATTGCGCCGCGCTTTGCAGCGCATGATCGAAGATCCACTCTCGGAGCGTCTGTTGAACAAGCAGTTCATCGCAGGGGAAATCGTGGTGGTCGGTGTAGAAGACGACCCCGAGAACCCGGGCGAACAACGCATCACTTTCACCGCAGTCGAAGGATTCAAGCCGCCAGTCGGTGTGGATCTCGCCGGGGCGGGCGAAGGTGGCAGCGCCGCGGGCGAGTGAATCCCTCCGGCGCACTGATGCGTCGAGTCATACATGCGATTGGTGCAACAACAGCGCTCGTCATGCTGTCTGCCTGCCAAGTCGACCTCGCGACGACACTCACGATGGCCGAAAATGGCAGCGGGACGATTTCGGTTGTTGCAACTGCTGATGCCGAAGCAGTGCGTCTGGCACCTGAACTCGAGACATCCCTGCAACTAGAAGATCTCCAACAAGCAGGCTGGACAACCGATGTGCAGTCTTTGCCGACTGGCGGACTCTCGGCAACCGTCAGCCGAAACTTTGCCACACCCGATGAAGCAACGCTGTTCATGTCGCAGTTGTCGGGCGTGGATGGCCCCCTGCGGGATGTAGCGATCACCCGAACCGGTGGCATTAACGACGCGCAATACGAACTCAATGGTGTCGGTGGTCTGCCAAACGGGTTGGCGGGATTCGCCGACAGTCAAGCATTGATCGCGCTTGGCGCAGCCCCATTTGCAGCAGCCCTTGCCGAACGCGGCGGCACACTCAACGACACGCTGTCAATGTCGTTGGTCCTCACTCTTCCTGGTGAACCATTGGAGTTGACTGCAATAGTCACACCACGCCAAGCGGACGACCTCGCCACCACCTTCACGTGGCAGATTCCTGTGGACCAGACGGAAGTCGTGTTGGCTGCTGTAACACGTGACCGCAATATCTCAGCACTCCTTGCCTGGTATGCATCGCGCATCTTCTTGGTGCTGCTGATTTTGTTGGCGGTGATCATCGTGTTGTATGTCGCCACGATGGTGTACCGCCGGAGTACCACCACACCCGCATCGTAGAGTTGGCGCGTGGCTCGCCTTCGTACCGTCTACATCTGCTCTAACTGCGGGGCCCAACACCCAAAGTGGAACGGCCAGTGCACTGCGTGCAGCGCTTGGAACACACTCGTAGAAGATGTCGTTGGTTCCGATACGCCGACAGTTTCCAAAACTGTGGCAGTGAGCCGTTCATTGACCACCGCAACCGACCCACTTCCCATCGACAACGTCGCACACACATCAGCCGCCGCCACATCGACAGGGATCGGTGAGTTTGATCGCGTACTCGACGGCGGTCTCGTACCAGGATCGGTCACCTTGGTGAGCGGCGAGCCGGGTATCGGCAAGTCAACTTTGCTGCTACAAATCGTTGGAGCCTGGGCCGGTACGGCACTGTACGTGAGTGCCGAAGAGAGCGCACAGCAAGTGCGACTGCGTGCCGACCGCATCGGTGTGCGCGGTGACAACATTTTTTTGATTTCAGCGATGTCGATTGGTGACATCGTGTCGGCAATCGAAAAAGTGTCACCCACTTTGGTCATTGTCGACAGTGTGCAAACGATTGCCGACGAAACCGTGGAATCGGCTCCGGGTTCGGTAACGCAGGTTCGCGAGTGTGCATTTCGCCTCGTCCAAGAAGCCAAGGCTCGCAATGTGGCCATCATCTTGGTGGGTCATGTGACCAAGGACGGCAACATTGCTGGTCCTCGCCTGTTGGAACACGTGGTCGACACGGTGGTGTCGTTCGAAGGCGACCGACTGCATGCGCTGCGGATGGTGCGGGCCGTGAAGCACCGTTTTGGTACGACCAACGAACTTGGCTTGTTCGAGATGACCGAACAAGGCTTGATTGGTGTTCCCGACGCCAGCAACATGCTGTTGGCGGATCGACAACACGGTGTGGCCGGGTCTGTTGTGGTGCCCACCATTGATGGGCAGCGACCACTACTCGTGGAGGTACAGGCACTGACTACCAAGGTGCAAACAGGAATTACCCCACGGCGAAGCGCCCAAGGAGTGGAGTCGTCTCGATTGGCGATGCTGCTTGCGGT
>JBEDEI010000167.1:0-3464 GCA_041175765.1 Actinomycetota bacterium
GGCCTTCACCTGGTAGCCCGTAACTCGTGGCCCACACCAAATCGCCAAGCAGCACGTCGGAATGCAGGTGTTCTTCAAACGCCTGGCGCTCGAGGAATGCGTTGCCGAAAGCATCGCGCAAGGCACCAATCGCATCGGTGAACACATGGTCGAGCACGATGTCACGCTACAAGTGTGCGAGAATCAACGGATATGGCGATGGTGCTCTACGAAGTGAACGGTGGCATCGCCACACTCACCCTCAATAATCCGCAGGAACGTAACTCGATGACCGCCCAAATGGTGGCCGAAATCGTCGTGGCGATGGATGCCGCAGAAAATGATCCGAACGTTCGCGTGGTCATCGTGACGGGTACTTCGCCGGCTTTTTGTGCTGGCGCCAACCTCGGCAACTTGGCCGAAGCCACTCGCGAGTCGCTGTTGGCAATCTACGAAGGTTTCTTGCGCGTGGCCCGCAGTCCGCTGCCCACGATTGCAGCCGTGAATGGTGCAGCAGTCGGCGCAGGCATGAACCTTGCTCTAGGTTGCGACGTCCGCATCGCAGCAAAGAGCGCCAAGTTCGACTCACGATTCTTGCAATTGGGCCTGCACCCTGGCGGCGGCAACACGTGGATGCAACTGCGCATCGCCGGTTTGCAAACCACCATGGCTACGGTGGCATTCGGCGAAGTACTCGACGGCCAAGCAGCCGAGCGTGCAGGTTTGGTGTGGAAGTGCGTTGAGGATGCCGAGTTGATGTCGACTGCACGTGCGTTCGCCACCAAGGCAGCCGATGCGCCGAAGGAATTGTTGACGCTGATGAAAAAAACGATCATGGAGATCGGATCGTTGCCCACCCACGCCGAAGCCGTTGAGTTCGAGCTTGGCCCCCAAGTGTGGACCACACGCCAACCCTGGTTTCGCGAACGCTTGGCAGCGCTGCAAGCAAAAATTTCGAAGCGCTAGTTACAGCCAGTCGCGGCTGAGTTCTTCGGCGCGTTCCGACCACTCTTCGGCGGTGAACCCGAAGCGGTCGTGGTCTTCCCACACACCGTTGATTTCCAGGAAACGTTCGGCACAACCTTCATAACGCCACTCCAACTTGTGCACCACGCGCAGGCTGTTGGCATTGCGTGGGATGATGCAAATCTCCAGTCGGTGTAATCGTAATTCTTCAAAGGCATAGCGAGTGATGGCGGCGACTGCTTCGGGTGTGTAGGAGTGTCCGGCTTTTGCACGGTCGATCCAGTAGCCGATCGTGGCCGACTGCATAGAGCCGCGAGCCACGCCATTCAGATTGATTTCGCCGCACAACACCGAGTCGACGAAGATGCCGAAGCTGTAGGCGTTGCCGGCCGCACGTTCACGGTCGCGCAATGCACAGCGCCGTTCAAATGCTTCGGCGTTGACTGCCGGGTCGGCAGATGCTGCCGGACGCAGCGGCTCCCAATCGGTGAGCCAACGACCGTTGCGTGTTCGCACTTCGGAAAAAACCGTGAAGTCGCTGGCAACGAGTGGCCGCAGCATGATACGTCGGCCATAGATGCGCACCGGCGAGGCCACACCCGCCGGGTGTGGTGCGCGCACCCGTTCGCTTGCCGTTGGTTTCATGAGTGCGCCGCCTGCGCGCCTGTCGACTGACGCAACTCAGCCACCACGCCATCGAGCAAATTGTGGGTGCTCACGATGATGTGGTCGAGGTGAAGTCGTCGCATGATGGCCACCAGCAAACAACAGCCTCCCACGATGACGCCTGCACGTTCCAGCGGGAGCCCCGGATTGTGGATGCGATCAGCCAGTGCCTCCGTGGCCAGCGTGCGAAACACATCCTCTGCGGCAGCCCGGGTGAGCACCATGCCATGCAGGCGGCCGGCATCGAATGCCTGCAACCCCAACTCCACGGCGGCAATCGTCACGATGCTGCCTGCCACGCCCACTACGCGAGCCGTTTCGGTGAGTGCGGGGCGTTCAATTGCGGCATTGTCCACTTCGTCGCCGACGATGGAGATTGCATTGGCGAGTTCTTCGGGGCGTGGGGGGTCGGTGTGCAACTCGGTTTCGGTGAGCGTGACCACGCCATACGGCAGCGACACACTGTCGCGCACGGTTGGCGCACTGGTGGCCGTGTCGGTTGGAGTGTCACCAATGGTGAGTTCGGTCGACGCCCCACCGATATCGATCACCATCGTGGTGCCATTGATTGCAGGCAAACTCGCCACCGCGCCGTGCCACGCGAGGCGTGCTTCGTCGGCGGCGGAGAGCAATCGTGGCGCAACACTGGTTGCCTGCTGCACTTGGGCGAAGAAATCCTTCGTGTTAGTGGCCATGCGGCACGCCGCGGTGCCTGTGATGTGGAGTTGTGCGTTGTGTTGGGCCACGGTCTGTGCATAGCGACGAATCACCGTAAGGGTGCGCTCGATGGCAGCAGGTGACAGCACACTGGTGCGGGCAACACCCTCGCCGAGTGCAGTCACGTTCACTTCGCGAACGAGTTCGTTGCCGTTCGCATCGACAATCAACAAGTTGGTGGAATTTGAGCCGATGTCAATGGCGGCAAAGTTTGCCGTCGTCATGTGGCGAGCCTCTCTGCCACCCAGCGGCCAACGGGGTCGTCATTGCCCACGAGCCAACTCGCATAATGCGCATGCAAACACTTGACGCCGCGGCGGGTTCCGGCAACGCCGCCGTACGGGCGTGGCCCAGTGTGGTCGGCAGCGATGCGCGCATCGCGCTCGTTCGCGTAAGCGGTGTGGGCAGCAAGGAGGGCATCGGCGTTGACATGTGCTTCGGCGACATCCACACCACCGGCGGCCTCCAAGCGCGATACGGCTGCCACATCGTCTGGGTCGACCAACCAATAGCGCGTCGGCATCGGTGTGCCGTCGTGCATGAAGGGCGCATTGCGCACCACCCGCGGTTCGCCGGTCGGCGTGCGCACCACCACGGTGAAATCACCCTGGGGCCGACGCCCAAGCAGGGCAGTTACACGCTCGATGTCGAGCGCAGTTGCGTGCTCAGCGAAAGACGACAAATGCAGCCACCACCGCGGCAATCACCAGCACCACCGGCACGAGACGCTTGGCAATCGTGCTACCCGCAGTGTCGAGCAGGTTGAGCGGGGCGACTTCTTGTGTTTGCTCGATTTTGCGCACGCTCGGCGTTGCCGACTGCGTTCCTACACCCGCAGGTGTTGTGGTCGAAGGCGCACTTGGCGCGGCGCCGAGCGGTTGCGACGCAATGAGCGTGTTCAAGTTGTCGACGAATTGCAGCAATAACTTGTCGCTGACGTCGGCCAGGGCTCCGCGGCCAAACTGCGCAACCTTGCCCGAGATGTTGAGCTGGGTATCCACCGTGCACTTGGCGCTCGTGGCACTTACTGTCTCGAGTTGTGCGGTGATGGTGGCAGCAGCGTTACCTTTGCCGCCCGTGTCGCGACCTTCTGCCTTCAACGACGCACGGAAATTGGTGTCGTCACGCGACACGAA
>JBEDEI010000168.1:0-8389 GCA_041175765.1 Actinomycetota bacterium
GGGAGAACGCCGTGGCGTGGTCCAGAGTCTTGGTGACTGCCAGGCCATTGCGGCTCTGGTACGTCGAGAGAGCAACGATGGTGGCGAGACCGAAGTGTGCGTCGGCGCCGCCCTTGACGGCAACGCCTTTGTTGATCAATGCCTGTTGCACCGACCACACTGCGTCGCCAGTGTCGCCTGACTTGGGCAGTGTCTCTGGCGTCAAGCGAGCCACGGTGATCAAGCCGAGAAAACGAGCGGTGCGCTCATCGACCGTGCCGGTCACTCGCAGACCCACTGCCTTTTGCATGTTGCGCAAAGTGGCTTGGGTGCGGGGCGAGAACACACCGTCGATGCCACCTTTCAAGGTGAAGCCGCGCACGACCATGGCCTGCTGGAGGCGCACCACGTCGTCGCTTTCGTCGCCCAACTTGGGAAAGCCCGCGCTGGTGGCCGAAGCACTCGAGGAAGAGGAAGTTGCCAGAGTGCCTGCGCTGGCGGTGGGTGAACCGATGCCCTGGGCGCTGAGGCTCAGAACGAGAGTGGTGGCAAGTGCGGTGAGAACCATTGGTGTTGCTCCTTGGTGAGATCCGCACAAGGGATCGGTCCAAACGGGGCAAACTTGAGGAATTTCTCACGTAAACAGGCAGTATCACCACTCTGCGTGGTGGAAAGGCGCAAATAGTGGCGTCATGCCTACGGATGGTGGTGATGACGACCCTCTGCGGTGGGTGCTAGTCGAGCACCTCATAGCGGCGGCTGGCAATCAACCAGCCCTGCGGGGTGCGCTCATATCGGTCATGCAGGGTGGCAATTCGGGAGCCCACCGAGCCATTACGCCGCTGAAAACGTTCGGTGACCGTAACGCGGGCGGTGGCAGTCCCAGCGGATTCGTCAGCCACGAACAGCACCACCTCTGGGCTTTGCAAGGTCCAGCGGTCGCTGGCGAAATGCTTACCGAAGAGCTCTGCCAGTTGTTCGGTGCCTTTGCCACTGGTGCCATCGGGCATCTGGAGATCTGCCGAGGTGGTCCATTGGGCAAGCCAAGTGGCACTGTCCCCGCGCAATTGAGCGTCACAGACCACCGCGAGCAATTGTCGAAGTGCGGCATCGGTGATTGCCGTCGGGGCCGCACCACTTGACGGGACTGCCGGAGCACTCGCAAGTGCCGGTGTTCGTTGGTTGGCGGGTCGGCCGCCACGCTTTCCATCCCGAATGTCGTCGGGCGACAGACCCGTTTCGAATGCGGCGGCTGCACGCAGGGTGCGCATCAACTCTTTGCGACGAACGACACCTTCATGCGCCGCAAATTGCACCGCCAAACCATCGATGAGAGCCGTGAGTCGCATGGCAGAGATGCGCGGTTGATCGCAGCGAAACTCACCGGTTTCATTCCCGCGGCGCAACACCCGTTCGAGGAAGCCGATGGACTGTTCATCAAGTTGTTGGCTGATGCTCTTCATCAGGGGATTGCGTAGTGCTTCGCCCCATGCATCGATCCACAACATCCATTCGACATCGTCACTACCTTCTGGCACATAACTTTCGATGAGGCGCCACAACTGCGCGGTCGCCGACTGACCGAGTTCAATGTCGCGTTCCATCTCCGAGAGATCTTTGCGCGCGTAATACTCGAACGCCGCGGCAAGCAATGCTTCCTTGCTATCGAAGTGGTAGTGGATGAGGCTGTTCGATACGTTCAGTCGCTTCGCCACGTCGGCAATGCGGGTGCCGGCAAATCCACGCTCGATGACGACTTCACAGGTGGCTTCGAGGATCTCCACGCGGCGTGCTTCAACGGCGTATTTCTTCACGTGGTGACAATACTCACGCTGCGCCCCATGGGCTTCGTCGGTGGAGATCGGCTTTGTTGCGTAGCGTTTGGCCCATGGAACGGGTCTCGGCACGCGGGCTTTCAATTTCTCGCTTTCGCATCATTGCGTGGCTGGCATTTGCCTCGCTGTACATCATCATCGTGACGGGTTCGCTGGTGCGGCTGACCGGTTCAGGCTTGGGTTGTGTGGACTGGCCAGCCTGCAACGAAGAGCGGTTCGTGGACGTGTCCACACCGCACGCGGCAATCGAACAGCTCAACCGACTATTCACTGGTGTGGTTGCCGCCAGTGTCATCGCTGCGATGATTGCCGCCTTTGCCGTGCGCCCGCGTGACAAGCGGACCATCCGTTTGGCTGCGCTGCTCGTGCTTGGTGTGGTCGGCCAAGTGGTGTTGGGGGGCATCGTCGTATTGACGGGTTTGCACCCGTTGAGCAACATGGGTCATTTTTTGTTGTCGATCGTGTTGATGACGTGGGCGTATTGGCTGGTTGCGCATTTGACCAACCAGCGCGAGGCACTTCCACCAACGAAACGAGACTGGTACAACGTGTGGTCCTTTGCGCCAGCCTTCCGAGTCAGAACGCTCAGCCGCATCGTGCTGCTGTTTACCATGGCCGCGGTGGTCACCGGCACGGTGGTGACGGGAACCGGCCCACACGCCGGAGATGAGATGTCTCCCCGGTTCGGCTTTGCAATATCGACGGTTGCCCGCGTGCACGGAGCATCGGTCATCATGACGCTGAGCGCCACGTTGGTGCTCGGGTGGTTCATTCGCAAAGCAGGTACACACCGCAGCACACAGAATGCATTCGAGGCATTTTTGTTCCTTGCGGTCCTGCAGGGGGGAATCGGCTATCTGCAGTACTTCACCGGCGTTCCGGTGGTGCTCGTAGCCATCCATATCGCTCTCAGCGTGGCGGTGTGGCTGGCCGCCTTGCAGTTGGTCGCCCGTTCGGGTGCCAGCGACAAGGAGGCCCTCGTGACGACTGCTCATTCTGTGGCAGAATGACGCAATGTCGAAGCGGTCATGGCGCACCTACGCCTTGGCCGGTTTCGCAGGTCTGGCGCTCCTTGGTGCCGCACCATCCGTGTCGGCTCAGGTTTCTGACGATCTGGGAGTGATTGGTCAATTGCAGTATCAAGACGCGTCGGGCCAAAAGGTGCTTGTTGCCGGCGTGGATCTCTCCATCGACGACGTCGGCGGGGCGACTACCGACAAGGATGGCTCGTTCCGCATTGCGGTGCCAGGACCAGGTGAATATTCCATCCGTCTCGATGTGGCAACGCTGCCCGCTGGCGTGACGCTGCGCGACCCGGACCGAGCCGCCCTCGTGGTGAACGTCAGCGAGAATCAGGATCAGCGCATTATCTTCCCCCTCATTACGGGAGACACGGTTGTCGCATCCGTATAGAAAACTTTTTAGATCCGCAGAGTGAGCCAGCTCACGCTTGAAGGACTGAAGCTCGGGCTCTACCTCGCAATGGCAGCAATCGGCTTGTCGTTGATTTTTGGCACGACGGGGCTCGTCAATTTTGCCCATGCGGAACTCATCACGTGGGGCACGCTGATGGCCTATTTCTTCAACATCTACGGATTGGTCGGCACATTTGGGTTCCTATCGGTATTGCCCGCGCCATTCGGCGGGGGAGTCAACTTCATCTTCGCCACCTTGTTGGCCACGATCGCCGGTGGAGTACTGGGCTACGTGCTCAATCGCGTGGTGTTTCGCACGGCGCGCAACTCGGGTGTCTCACTGCTTGCCCAAATGGTGATGACGATCGGCCTTTCGATTTTGCTGCGGTACGTATTCGTGTACTTCTTTGGTAGTCGGTACCGCGTGTACAAGGACTACGCATCGCAGCGTGCGAATACGTTTTGGGGGATGGAGTTGACCACCCGAGACGCGATCGCCATGGTGATCTCCGTCGTCATTCTCGTGGGCGTGGGTGTTGGTCTCACACGTACACGTACTGGTCGAGCCATGCGTGCAGTTTCCGACAATCGCGACCTCGCCGAGTCATCGGGCATCAACGTGGAGAAGGTGATCTCACAGGTGTGGATTTTTGGTGGGGCATTGGCCGCACTTTCCGGCACCTTTTTCGGTTTCGACACCGTGAAGTGGGATATCGGTACGCGTATCTTGCTCTTGGTGTTTGCCGCCGTCACACTCGGCGGTCTCGGCACCGCCTTCGGCGCACTCGTTGGTGCACTCATCGTCGGAGTAGTCATCAACTGGTCCACGCTGATCATTGACACGGAATTGAAGAATATGACGGCTCTGCTCGTGTTGATCTTGGCCCTACTGCTTCGCCCGCAAGGCATCTTGGGCAAGAAACAGCGGATTGGCTGACCATGGATTGGGGATTCATTCTCGAGCGGTCATTTTCCGCCATGATCGGGCCCGAAGTGGTGGTCTATGCGTTGGCCGCCGTGGGGCTCAATGTGCATTTTGGTTACACAGGTCTCATGAATTTCGGACAAGTCGGTTTCATGGCTGCTGGTGCCTACGGTGTCGGCGTGAGCGTGTACTGGCTCGGTTGGAACTTCTGGGTGGGCATTCTCTTTTCGTTCGTGTACGCAGCAATACTTGCGCTGCTGCTCGGCATTCCCACACTGCGATTGCGAGCCGATTATCTCTCGCTGGTAACGATCGCGGCATCAGAAACCATCCGATTGCTGGCGCGATCAAGGGTGATGCAGCCCTACACCGGTGGCGTAGAGGGCGTCAATCAATTCGCTGGCCCGTTCTACGATCTCAGTCCATTCGAGTTGGGCAAGTTCTATTCGATTGGGCCGTTCAAATATCTCGGGCGAGATGTGTGGATGTTGATCGTCGGCTGGACTCTGCTCATCCTCATCACGCTCATGGTGCGCCAACTGATGCGTTCGCCGTGGGGGCGCACCTTGCGTGCCATTCGCGAAGACGAAGACGCAACACGAGCGCTGGGCAAGAACGCGTACTACTACAAGATGCAGGCGCTCATGCTTGGTGGAATCATCGGAGGCGTAGCGGGCACACTGCAGGTAATCCAGAAGGCATCGGTGCAAGCCGACACCTTCAACCCAGTGATTACCTTCACCATCTGGACGATTCTGATCATCGGTGGCCCGGGTCGTGTGTGGTCGCCAATCGTTGGTTCGTCGATTTATTGGACGCTCATTGTGTTCATCGAGAACACACTGCGACAGCTGCCCCCAGGTGTTCGTACGACGTTGGAAGACACTGTTCAATTGTCGGACTTCAATATTGCGATGTTGCGATTCATTCTCGTGGGCCTAGGGCTTCTGCTCCTCGCGCGCTACCGACCACAAGGTATTTTCGGTTCACGAGAGGAGATGGCCCTTGACCGCCGTTAACTCCGCTGCACCCGATACGCCGATCGTCACCGCAACCGGTGTGGTGAAGTCGTTCGGCGGTTTGCGCGCCGTTGATGTCGACAAGCTGGAAATTCAACGCAACAAGATCACTGCACTCATCGGGCCCAACGGCGCCGGAAAAACGACGTTCTTCAATCTGCTGACCGGTTTCGACCAGGTTGATACTGGTGTCATCACCCTCGATGGCGAGGACATCACGGGCACGGCACCACATCGCCTTGCCGCGAAGGGAATGGTCCGCACATTTCAGCTCACCAAGGCCCTTGCCAAACTGTCGACGATCGAGAACATGAAACTTGGCGCTCTGCATCAACGCGGCGAAAAGTTCTGGTCGGCGCTCATTCCGGGAATGTGGTCAAAGCAAGACCGAGAAGTCGAGGCCCGCGCCGATGCCATTCTGCAACGCTTCAACCTCACCCACATGCGCGATGAGTACGCAGGAACAATGTCGGGCGGTCAACGCAAACTATTGGAGATGGCTCGTGCGCTGATGACCGATCCACGCGTGGTGATGCTGGATGAGCCGATGGCAGGCGTGAACCCAGCGTTGGCCCAAAGCTTGTTGGAGCTCATCAAACTGTTGCCAGGTGAAGGACGTACGGTCATTTTCGTGGAGCACAACATGGATGTAGTGCAGGAAATCAGCGACTGGGTAGTGGTAATGGCTGAAGGCAAGATCATCGCCCAGGGCACGCCGGCAGAAATCAAGTCCAACAAGGCAGTGGTGGATGCGTACTTAGGTGCCCATCACGGCGAGGACCTCTCGAAAGTGGAATTGTCGTGACGGGCCCCACCGCAGAGGTACTCCTCGAAGCCAAAGACGTGACGGCTGGTTACACGCCGGGTGTCAACATCCTCAACAATTGCTCGCTCACGCTGCAACGCGGTGAAATCGTGGGCATCATCGGCCCGAATGGGGCAGGAAAGAGCACGCTGCTGAAGGCGTTGTTTGGTTTGCTCTCCGTGCAGTCCGGCAGCATTACCCACCGAGGCGAATCGATCGTGGGTCGACATGCACACGAACTCGTGGAGCGCGGTATCGGCTACGTACCGCAGCGCGAAAATGTGTTTCCGTCGCTCACCATCATGGAAAATCTCGAGATGGGCATTTACCTGAAGCCCAAGCAGTTCCGTGAACGCGCCGAGTTCGTGCAAACCCTCTTTCCGCGTTTGGCAGAACGAAGAACCCAGCGTGCAGGTTCGCTATCGGGCGGCGAGCGTCAGATGTTGGCCATGGGACGCGCGCTCATGATGAACCCAGAAATCGTGTTGCTGGACGAGCCATCGGCTGGGCTTTCACCCGTTTTGCAAGATCAGGTGTTCGTACGCACTCGTGAAATCAACAAGGCGGGCGTGTCGGTGGTGATGGTCGAGCAGAATGCGCGTCGCTGCCTGCAGATCTGCAATCGCGGTTACGTACTCGATCAAGGCACCAATGCCTACACCGACACGGGGGACAAGTTGCTCCACGACCCCAAGGTCATCGAGCTGTATCTCGGCACCCTGGCCTCGTAACGCCCTGTAACGCCTTACGGGGTTACAAAAGAAAAACCCCGCCCGGTTTCCCGGGCGGGGCCTTCTTTACTCTGAGACGAACTCAGCTCGCGAAGACGTACTTGTCAAGCGAGGTGTCTGCACCGGCTGCACCATAAGAAATGATGCGGAACGAAGCAGCTGCTGGCTCACCGGCATCGACGAACTCGTACGGTCCACCAAGACCGTCGTAGTCGATGTCAGTTCCGGCCTGAACGAGTGAGAGGCACGATGCGAAATCGGTGCACTTCTCGCCGTCTTTGGTTACGCCGTTGATCTGAGCACCGATCGAGATACCGTCGGCGCAACCAGCGATTTCAGCAGCAAGTGCCGAGATCACGATTGCATCGTAGGTTTCTGCGCCGTAGTCGTACACGCCGTCAACGCCTGCGGCGTCGAGACGAGCAACGAACTCACTGATCGTGCCAAGGTCTACTGATGGGGTGGTGCCCTTCATGCCCGCGAGGATGGCGACATCCGAAACGAGCTTGTCGAGACCGGCAATGTTGCCGTCCACTCCGTACACCTTCTTGGCCGTTGGGCCAACGCCACGCTCATGCATGGTGTTCAGGATTGGGCCAGTTTCTGCAAAGCCAACGATCAAGATGGCGTCTGGGTTAGCAGCCACAACCTTGTCGACTTCTGCATCAAAGGCTTCAGTTCCTTCGGCGTATTCGATGAATTCTGGGACGGTTCCGCCGGCAGCTTCAAAGTCAGACTTGAAAGCTTCTGCGAGACCGACACCGTAGGCATCGTTGCGGTAGAGCACCGCAGCCGTGGTCGAACCTTCCTCAATCACGAGGTTGGCAAGCACGCGACCCTGGAGCAAGTCCGACGGAGCCGTACGGAAGTACAGGCCCTTGTCGTCGTACGTGGTGAGGGTTGGTGAGGTGTTGGCTGGCGAGAATTGCACCACGCCTGCTGAAGTGATCTTGTCGATCACCGTCAACGACACACCTGACGATGCTGCACCGATGATCACCTGGGCGCCGGCTGCAAGCAGACGGTCGACTTCGGTGTTCGCGGTATCAGTTGTTGCATCGCCCGAGTCACCCTGATTGATGACTACTGGTTGGCCAAGAACGCCACCAGCGGCATTGATGTCTTCCACTGCAAAACCGGATGCCGCTACTTCTGGCGGTCCGAGGAATGCAAGTGAACCAGTCACCGGAAGGATCGTTCCGATGTTGAGGCTGGTTACTGCGCAGTCTGAAGCAGGTGCTTCAGTCTCCTCAGTGACCTCCTCGGCCGCTTCGTCATCGCCGCCGCAGGCCGCGAGCACAAGTGCTCCCGCTGCAACCAGCGCGCCGAAACGACGCATGTTGGTTTTCTTCATTTTTCTCCCCCTAGGAGTGGGACGGCATCTGACCGTCCCGATTGGGTAAGGGCTGGCTAGCGGGACAACCAGACGGTTTTCTTGACTTTTGGTGAACCTCTCTGCAGTTATGCAGAGCTTGCCGCTTTCGTCAAACGGTCGCGCAGGGCAAACCCGATGCCCTGCGCACGGGGAAGAACGACATGAACGACGGGGTGTCCTGACTCATCGTAGGTGCGGAGTTGGGCGTACAGCCCATGAGCGGCTCGAATCGGGTCCGTCGCACAGTCCAGCACCGGCGCCCCCGCAGCATCGAACTCCACACCGGGTTCGTGGAGTACCAATGT
>JBEDEI010000169.1:0-3220 GCA_041175765.1 Actinomycetota bacterium
GCTGCTTGGCGATTTGGTGTGGGCCACGAGTTACGGGCTACCAGGTGAAGGCCAACCGCCGCGCGTGGTTGCCCACATCACCTTCACGTGGCCGTCGTGGAGCCAGGCCACCTACCGCGCGTGGTACGTAGAGGAGATCTACCACGAAGCTCCGGTGATTGAAATGGAAATCGTGTTTCGCTTGCAACGCCTCGCCACACTGCCCGATGCCGCGCAGATTGCTGGCATCGCACCACTCACCAGCCCGCGACTGGGAAGTCAACATCTAAATCGCGAGAGCATCAGCAGTGAAACCATCAACAACACGAATGCGATTCGCCCTGTCGACCACGCTGCAGAAATCGTGTACCAGGGTGCTTATGAGCTGTCGGAAGAAACGTTGGCTGACGGAACCAACGCAACGCTCGACCAACACTTCGGCTCACTCGGTGGATGGGTGGCATCCACCCTCGTGAAACTTGGCGATTTGCAATTCGCGTATTTGCCTGCCGACGACGACAAATAGCGCCCGCCAGCGCGCGGGCGATTCTCTATCGCAAGTCTTCGGGCAACAATTGTGCGAGTGCCACTTGCGGACGCGGGCCCATGTGCATGATGACTTCGGCGGCACAGATGGTGCCAATTTCGGCACATTGCTCGAGCGACTTGCCGTGCGTCAAGCCGTAGAGGAAGCCGGCGGCGTACATGTCGCCTGCCCCCGTGGCATCCACGATCGGGTCGACGGGTAACGCGGGCACTTCGATGTACTCATCTCCCGACACCACCACGCTGCCCTGTTTGCTGCGTGTCACCACCGCCAATGGACACTTCTCGCGCAGCACGCGCACCGACGCGGCGAAGTCGTCGGTGCCAAACAGCACCGCAAGCTCGTGTTCGTTGGCAAACAGCAAGTCGACCTCCTCGCACACCAAGTTGTAGAAGTCGGCATGATGCCGTTGCACACAGAACGAGTCGCTGAGGGTGAGCGCCACCTTGCGACCAGCCTCGTGGGCATACTGCGCAGCAACGCGAAACGCCTCTTTGGCGTCGTCTTTGTCGAACAGATACCCCTCCAAAAACACCCACTCGGCACTCTGCACCGCTTCCCGCGAAATGTCTGCTGGGCACAACACCGCCCCTGCACCCAGGAACGTATTCATCGTGCGCTGCCCGTCGGGGGTCACCACGATCACACACCTGCCCGTCGGCAGCCCGTGGTCCTTGGGTGCAGGAAAGAACGAGACGCCCGCTTCGTGCAAGTCGGTGGCGAACACCCGGCCGAGGTCGTCATCGGCGATTTTGCCGATAAAGCCCGACCGACCGCCAAGGCTTGCCAACCCGTGACTGGTATTGGCAACCGATCCACCGCTGGACATCATGTTGGGTGTCACATGGGCGTGCAAGTGGCGTGAACGATCGTCGTCCACGAGCATCATGGAAGCCTTGGTGAGATTGTGTGTAAGCAAAAAATCTTCCGTCACCGAAGCGATGATGTCGACCATCGCATTGCCAATGGTGACGGCATGTAACTGAGCAGGTTTCACAACTCCACAACCCTAGAAGATGTTCGGGTACGAACGAAGCCCGACTTTCCGCTACTTTTGAATATCTAGAAGAAAAGGAATACCAATCATGAAAGCCAAATCACTTGCCGCGCAATTGAAAAAAGCATCTGCTGCTTCAGCCGAAACCGTCGCCGAACGCCTCATTGCTCTTCGATCAGATCGTGCGCTCTCCCAAGCCCGCTTGGCTGAACTAGCCGGCGTGGATCGCAAAACCATCAACCGCATCGAGAACGGTCACTTCTCGCCATCGCTCGACACGCTCACCCGCTTGAGTGTGGTGTTGAAGTGTCGCTTGTCGGAACTTGTCGAAGCAAAACCCGCAAGGCGTTAGTTCGCTAGCGCGCTCACTAATCGCTGGCAACAGTCAGCAATCTGGTGTAGATCTACTTTTTCTTCACGTTGCGACGGCGTTGTTTTCGCTGGTTGCGCCACCGAATCAAACACCTTGAGCAGTTCTCGGGCATCACGCCCGCTCGGAGTCAGGCTCTCGAGTGCCGCCAGTAATTCATTGGCGTCGATGACGGGTGCTTGACGAACACGTTCGGGTGCACCCGCCGCGTCTACGTGCTGGCTGCTGGTGACCGTCAACAAAAAGTCATGACGCTCAGCCGTTGCTACGCGTGGTTGGCGATGGCGGATGATGCCCTTGGCGGAAACCTCACGGGAAAACATCGGCCAGCGGCGCGAGTTGGCAACGCCGACGGTGATTGGCAGTGGATTATCGATACGCCCATGGTCGACCGCATGGATGCCCTCGGCCAGCAGATGCGACATGGCCATGGATGCCAGACGCGCCACATCTGCACACCACAACACGATGGTGAACGAGTCACTCACGGGACACACCACAGTTAGGAATCATTCTCAATAACAGTAGTAGTCGGGTGTACTGAGAAAGTTGGAACCCTCTAGCGGCGGTCGGCTTTTAGGGTTCCGTTCACGATTTGTTCACGCAACTCGCGCTTCAAGAACTTGCCGGCCGCGTTACGTGGCAATGGCTCACCCATCAACACCACGTGGGCCGGAATCTTGAATGCCGCAATCTTGCCATCCAGGAAGTTCCACAGTTCGGCTGGCGTGATGTGCTGGCCGGCCTTCGGATACAACGCAACGGCGACTTCTTCGCCAAGTCGCTCGTGCGGCACGCCAAAGACCGCCGCTTCATGCACGGCTGGGTGTTCGTAGATGGCGTGCTCCACTTCGGCGCCGTAGACGTTTTCACCCGCACGCAGAATCATGTCTTTGGCGCGGTCTTCGATGTACAGAAA
Organism: Actinomycetota bacterium; assembly: GCA_041175765.1. Classification (GTDB taxonomy): domain Bacteria; phylum Actinomycetota; class Acidimicrobiia; order Acidimicrobiales; family Ilumatobacteraceae; genus F1-60-MAGs027. The sequence continues at coordinate 2,813 of JBEDEI010000169.1, forward strand.
ACCCTCGGCATCAATGCGCCCGATGTCGCCGGAGCGCAGCCAGCCATCAACAATGGTCTCCGCAGTTGCCTCGGGCTTGTTCCAATAACCGCGAATCAGCATCGGACCAAACATCCAGATCTCACCCGTGCTTCCCACGGGCAATGCCTTGCCGTTGTCGTCGCGCACCTCCACCAACATGGGTGGCGCACAGCGACCCGTGCTCGTCGGGTGCGACACATAATCTGCACCGCGGTTACCCGGGCCGAACGCGTTGGTTTCCGTCATGCCGTAGCCGAGTTGCGGGCCACCTTTTTTGAAACTGTCGGCCACTTTGTGCACGAGGGCTGCTGGTGCCGGCGCGCCACCACCACCGACGGACCGTAGCGACGACGTGTCGAACTTGGCGAAGTCGGGGTGATTCACCAA
>JBEDEI010000170.1:0-5600 GCA_041175765.1 Actinomycetota bacterium
ATACGTACGATGCCACTTTGGGGCATGGCGAAGATTTCTTAAAGCCCATTGCACCCAGCGGTCGAGCAAAATCAAGCACCAATGGTTGCAGAACTGAGCCATTTCCTGACCCATTGCTGTACGAAGCCGACAAGGTCACCGTTGAAGGCATCACTATCGAAGTGCTGTCACTTGGAAGATATGACCGAATCAGGCTCACCAGGAATAGCTGACAAGTCAGAGTTTTCATCCGACCAACAATTTGAGATTGACAATCCCACTGGCGCGCTCGGAGGGACTCGAACCCCCAACCCTCTGATCCGAAGTCAGATGCTCTATCCATTGAGCTACGAACGCTGGTGAGGAAGAGGCTAACGCCTGCCAAGATAGGGCTATGCCTCTTCATGCTCAAACCGCCGCCGTTCTCGACTTCATGAAACAACTCGGCACTCCACCGCTCCACGAAGTCACACCCGCTGAGGGTCGGGCCAACTATCTCGCGATGCGTGTGCCATCAACGGTGGAGTTACCAGAAGTTCGCGACTTCTCCGCTGGTGGAGTGCAATGTCGTTTGTATCGGTCGAGCACGGCGAGTTCCGCGCCAGCGTTGATCTACTACCACGGTGGTGGCTGGGTCATCGGCGACCTGGACACACATGACGACATTTGCCGCAAACTGGCACGCGATGCACATTGCAGCGTGGTGGCAGTCGACTATCGCTTGGCGCCCGAGCATCCGGCGCCAGCAGCACTCGACGACTGCATCACGGCAACTCAATGGATTTTTGCGAACGCAGCGTCGCTAAGTGTCGACCCTGCGCGAATCGCAATTGGTGGCGATTCTGCCGGTGGAAATCTCGCGGCGTTGGTGGCAATGCACGTCGATGTGCAACCGATCTTTCAACTGCTCGTCTACCCAGCCACCGACATGCGCATGGGCTACGCGAGCCACGTGGAGAACGCCCAGGGCTATCTACTTACCGCTGACAGCATGAAATGGTTTATCGACCACTACCTGCAAGGTGATGAGCGCAAGAAAGCCGACCCGCTGTACTCACCGATTCTCAGTGATGAGGCAAGGCTCAAAAAGTCGCCCCCCACGCTCGTGATCACCGCCGAATACGACCCACTACGAGACGAGGGTGAGGCGTATGCAGCACGACTCGCGGCAGTCGGTGTGAAGACTGCGGCCGTACGTTTCCACGGCCAGATTCATGCATTCTTCGGTATGAGCGAACTGCTCGACGATGCAGCTGCAGCGATTGCGCTCAGTGCCTCGTATCTGCGCAAGCATTTCGGTAGTTGACAGATGCAGAGCAAGGAAGTGACGGTCGGCAATTACGTGTATGCCGGTACCGATGCGCAACGTACCTTGCTGCATTTGGAGGATATTTGGCAGCATCACCTGAGTGGCGGGGGGCTTGACGCCTCTCGTTGTGCAGAGGTTGAGCGCAGGCTGGTGAATGCCGCACGTCGGTTGGCGGGAACTGAGTCGAGCGCATCACTCAATGAACTTGGTGAGCGGCTCGGCAAACGAGTTGACGAGTTGGATCGCACTGCGCTCGCCAACTTCCTCGGTGAGTTGTGGCGCATTCTTGAATCTCTCCACACCCACACGGGTGAACATCGCGGTGTGGTGAGTGGGCTCCATGCTTCGGGTGGTGGGGTGCCAAAACTGCCGATTGACTCGGCAACCGTCGGATGGTCCGGCGTCGAAGGCGATCGCCAAGGCTCCCGCGTGCATCATGGCCGACCTTGGCAGGCGTTGTGTTTGTGGAGTGATGAGGTGATTGCCGGTTTTGCGGCCCAAGGCCACCCGATTCGGCCTGGCTACGCCGGAGAAAACATCACGGTGCGAGGGTTGCCGTGGAATGTGGCCCGCCCAGGGGCCAAGGTGACGATTGGTTCGGTGGAAGCTACGTTGACGGCATACGCGATTCCGTGTTCGCAAAATGAGGCATGGTTCACTGGTGGCGATTTCGAGTTGATGAGCCACGAACGCGGGCCAGTGAGCCGGGTGTATGCGCGTGTCGATCGCCCAGGTGTCATCACTCTTGGCGACTCGCTCACCCTGCGGCTCTAAAGCCCAATATTCACGCCATTTCCTGGGGTATCCACCACTTCTTTGTGCACTTGCGCTCGTCTGGAGGTGTCAGCAACGGTGCTGACAGAAAGAGAGATTATCCACCATGTACACACTCGGAGCACTTCTCCTGGCGGCAATCCTGCTGGGCGCGGTCGTGTCGGTCATCGACTCGGTCCTTCGCCTTGTCAGCCTCCACGGAGTGATCGCCAAGATCCCCGTCATCGGGGCACATTGGGGCCTTCTCATCAGCGTGCTGATGGTCTGGCTCACTGACGTGAACCTCGCAGGCAACTGGGGGCTCAACTTCTCAGATGACTGGATGGTGTGGGTTGCCAATGGCGCCATCATCTACGGAATGATTCCGGTTAAGGATGCGGCAATCTCGATGATCAACAAGGGATTCAGAATGTAACGAGCGGTCCAACCGCTTCACATAACCCGACCCGGCGACCGTGCCCCCAAATGGGGGAATCCCACGTCGCCGGGTCGACGTTTTCTAGGCCCACCCCCAGTCGTTCAAGTGCCGCCTGCATCACCGGTGGTCGGGCGCGGTTTGCGCCATCACTCACTTTCAACGCAACCGCTCGACCGTCAGGCAGCCCAACGGCAAATACCGCTTCGGCACCATCTTTGGCAACCAGCCCCGGCACACCTTGCATAAGTCGCGTGACATCACGTGTTGGCCCGCCCACCATCTCGGGGTAGTTGGTCATTGCGTGGGCAACTTGATGTTCGGCAGTGCCAGGCGCAGCAGTTGCAATTGTTCGAAATGCTCGCGCCAAACCTATGAGTGACAGTGCGTGTGCTGGTGCGCCGCAGCCGTCTACCCCGATGTGTGCGGCTGGTTCACCAGCGAGCGCAGGGATTCGCTCGGTGATGTGCCGTTGCAGTGGGTGATCGGGCGAGAGATAACTCATGTCGGATGGCCAACCTGCAGCCACGCAGGTGGCGAGCATGCTGGCGTGCTTGCCGGAGCAATTCATCTGGAGTTTGCTGCGTGCTCTGCCACTGCGAACAGCTGACTCGTGTTCCATCTCGTCGAGTGGGTAGTCGGCGATGTTGCCGAGTGCCGAGTCGTCCAGTCCTGCGCTGGCAAGAATCTGCTGGGCGGCTGCGAGGTGTTCGGGTCGGCCGTCGTGACTTGCACAGGCGAGTGCCAACAGGTGTGGTGGCAGGTTCAGGCCGGCTTCGACCATTGCGGTGGCTTGTAATGGTTTCATTGACGAGCGCGGAAAGACGATTGCAGACGGGTCTCCGACGCTGAAGGCGAGTGTGCCGTCTTGGTGGAGTGCTACGACTGCACCAAAATGTTGTGACTCCACTCGGCCACTGCGGTGAGTCACCGCGAGGAGATCAAATGGGGAGGTCACTTGATGACCAGCGTGTAGGTGCTTGTCGTTGCCACGCTTCCAATTGTCGCGGTGATTCGCGCTTGACAGATGCCGGCTTGCCGAAACTCGAGGCGATTCGTTCGAGTATTGAAAGTACAGAGCGATCTGGAGCGGACACGTGGTGCAACCACGATTTGTGACCCTGCATCCTGATTGAGCGTGAGTCTGCGAGCCAGGGTTTTGGTGGTCAGCGTCGCGCCCTTTTTAAAAATTGGTGTGGTGAACGATTGGATGGCGCCAGCGGTAGCCGAGGTAGCCGAGGTCGCCATCAGTCGCCAGTAATACGTGGTGCCCGCTTGCAGTTCGGGGGTGGTTGCAGAGAGGGTGGCGGTTTCCGAGCCCATCACCTCGCCAGCGAGAACAGTTCCGTCAAGGGAAGATAGGTCGGGTAGTCGCGAGTACTCAAAACTTGCCTGTGCTACAGCACCATTGGCATTCACGGTGCCACTTAGTGTTGCTGATGTCGAACTCACCGGAGTGGCCGTGCCCGTGGTTGCGACAGGTTGAAGTGACTGTCCGGTGAGTTCAAGTGCTTTGGTGACAAGAGCGGGAAACGCCGAAGCGATAAATCCGGTCATTGAGGGGCTGGACGAAGCCTGACACGGTCCCGATGCTGCAGAGTTCACGCCGATGAGCACGACCTCTCTGCCAACTTGCGTCACTACTGGGCCACCTGAGTCACCTGAGCAGATGCCGGTTGTCGACGTTTGCACACCGACGAAGGACCCAGGAAAATCAAAACGAAAGGTCGACCGCAGTGGCTGCTCAATGAGGTTCGGCGTCGCCGATGAGGTGCTTGTGGGAGTTGTGCGTCCGTAGCCCAAGAAGGTCACCATGCGACCTTCGCTCGACCAGCGTGAAACCTCATCCGTGGTTGCAAGGCGCGTGATGCTTCCGCCAAGCAAATCACTACTCAGGATGACGAATGCAATGTCATCGGGCTGCGAGAAATCGCCCATTCGTCGCCAGCCATCAACGGTGAGAATTGCCGATTGGGTGACGCTCTGTGGATTCGTAGAGACGTTGACACCTGGCGCATAGATTTTCATTGAGTCGGTTGTGACCGTGCCGTCCGTACTTACCACGCAATGCGCTGCTGTTACTACGATTCGCGGGGTCCAAAGGGCACCACTACAAACAGTGCGACCACTCTCAATTCGCACTACGGCTGCGTTGCCGAGTGCTGAAGTGCCTCCAACGACTGCCCGCACTGGCAAAGCCGGTGTGACTGTGCACAGAGCAATTACGGCAACAACACCCGATAGTGCACTGCAGCGCCTGCGTTTCGGGCGTCTCACGCACTCAGGCTACGACAGATGATTGCTGCGTCGTTAGGCTCAGCGCATGCCATTCGACAAGCCAGCACCCGATCTCGCAAAAATTCTCGTTGCTTGGGAGAAGTGGGAAAAGGGTGATGAGCAACCTGGTCGCACGCTGGCCTCAATGAAGACTGCAGGGTTTGACACGGTGATCAAACAATTGATTGCTGCGGGGTGGAAGCCCACCGTCGACTAAGCAACGGCAACGGTCGTATGCCTGCAGTTCAGCGCCGTGCCGGCGGGCGCCAACACCTGCCACGCCCCGTGCAGTGGCGAGAGTTGCAGCATGCGCCTTGGGATCGTTTGGATACGAGTGCCCTCACCGATATCGCTGCAATTCAGCGGGCAGTATCCCGTCATCAGCCCGACCCAATTACTCAGCACCCACCTGCACGAACGAATGCTTCAGCTGTGCTTGTTCCGTTGTTCTTGGCCGACGAGTTGCCTCATGTCTTGCTCACTCGGCGGTCTGAAACCCTCACTACCCATCAGGGTCAGATTGCGTTCCCTGGCGGGCGAATCGAGCCAGGCGAAACATCGTTGCAGGCGGCACTGCGTGAAACTCGAGAAGAAATCGGAGTCGACGCCAGCACGGCACACATGCTCGGCGAACTCTCGGCGCATCGAACGATTTCAAGTACGAGTCACATCGTGCCGCATGTGGTGCAACTTGCTTCAGTACCAACCCAGTTTTCGCTCAATCCGGAAGTAGATCGCGTGCTCAGTGTTTCGTTACTGGAACTCATTCGCCCCGACACTTTCGCGCAGGAGCATTGGGTGTTTCCCGATCGAGAGGTGGTAGTACCGATGTTCTATCTCGAGGAT
>JBEDEI010000171.1:0-6654 GCA_041175765.1 Actinomycetota bacterium
CCGGAGTGATTGACGACCCGATCGAAGGTTGGTTGCGGTGCGGTCCGTCAAGCGCCAAGCACACGGTGGTACACGGTCGGGTGGTCGTGCGCGATCATCAACTGGTGAGCGAAAAACTCGAAGAGATGCTGAGTGCACACGATCGGTTGTCGCGGCGCATGCAGCGCGTCACGCGCTGACGGTACTTGTGCCTGCGTTCGTATTGAAAGTGGTGTCAGCCGGACCACTTTGAAGCGCCGAAGCGGTAGCCAACGCTACGAACGGTCTCAATGAGGTGTGCGTGTTCTTCGCCGAGTTTGGCCCGTAGTCGCCGCACGTGAACGTCGACGGTACGTGCACCGCCGAAGTACTCGTACCCCCACACGTCGGAGAGCAATACCTCGCGTGAAAATACGCGCCCTGGATGCTGTACGAAAAATTTCAGAAGTTCATACTCCATGAACGTGAGATCGAGTGGACTTCCCCCGAATGTGGCTTGGTACGTCTCCATGTTGAGCCGCAGACCGGCATGCTCAACGACCGTTGCCGACGATGCGGTCAATTCGTTGAAGAACAAGTGACGAAGTCGGGCTTCGAGTTCACGCGGATGAAACGGTGTGAGCAGAAAGTCGTCGAACAAATTATCGCGGACTTCGAGGTCGCCGATTTGTGCACCGGAGATGAGCACGAGTATGCGCTGCACCGGGTGCTGTTGTTTGCGCAATGAGCGACACATTGCCCAACCAGATTCGGGGTCTGTATCGCAGCCAACGACGGCCCCCACCCAACCTGTAGTTGGCGCCAACCGACCTACCGTGTCGGCATTCGCGACACCCTTCCAGGTGTAGCCCGACAGATCCAGAGTGCGCGCAAGTTCCACCGAGGGCGTGTCGGGGTAGACGGCAAGCATCCCTACGTCGGTCATAGGGATCGCAGGTAGGTATCGATCTCGAACTGGGAGACGTGGGTCTTGTACTTTCGCCATTCGGCCCGCTTGTTGCGCAGGAACCATTCAAAAATGTGTTCGCCGAGGGCTTCAGCAACGAGTTGTGACGACTCCATGACTCGTAGTGCATCATTCAATGACTGTGGCAGTTGCTCGATACCCAACTTGGTGAGTGCAGTATCGCCCATCTCGAACAAGTTGGCATCTGCCTCACTCGGCAACTCGTAACCTTCGGCAATCCCGCGCAAGCCCGCCGCCAAGATGACCGAGAACGCCAAGTACGGGTTGCACGCCGGGTCAGGTGAGCGCAATTCGATTCGCGTAGCCAATTCGCTTCCGCGCTTTGGCACGGGAACGCGGATCAGACCGCTGCGATTGTTGCGCGCCCATGAAACATGCACGGGTGCCTCGAATCCTGGCACCAGACGTTTGTAGCTGTTGACCGTCTGATTGGTGACTGCAGTGATTTCTGCGGCGTGGCGCAACAAGCCAGCCATGAACGACTTCGCAGTGTCGCTCAGGTTGTATGGGTCGCTGGCGGAGTGAAAAGCATTGAGGTCGTTCTTGAAGAGTGACAGGTGTAAGTGCATGCCCGAGCCTTGTACACCTTCGAGGGGTTTGGGCATGAAGGTGGCGTGCACATTGCGCATCGCAGCAATTTCTTTCACGACGAAACGAAACGTCATCAGGCTGTCGGCCATGGTGAGTGCATCGGTATGACGTAGATCAATTTCGTGTTGGCTCGGGGAGTCTTCGTGGAAGCTGTACTCCACTGGGATACTCATGGTTTCGAGCGTGCGAATGGTTTCTTTACGCAGCGAACTGGTGATGTCCGTGGTGGTGAGATCAAAGAAGCCACCCTCATCGAGCGGCACTGGCCGCCCATTTTCGTTGTGCGGTGCGAAATAGAAGTATTCGATGTCGGGCGCAACATAAAACACGAGTCCCTGTTTGCGGGCCGCCTCGAGGTTGCGTTTCAACACTTGGCGAGGGTCACCCTCAAACGGTGTGCCATCGAGTTGTGCGATATCGCAAAACACCCGGGCTTCGGCAGCCTTGGAGTCGACCCACGGCAAGACTTCAAACGTGTTTGGGTCGGGCAGAGCAAGCACATCGGCTTCTTGTACACGTCCGTAGCCATCGATTGATGAGCCGTCAAAGCTCATGCCGTCGTTGAGGGCATTTTCCATTTCTGCCGGGCTGATGGCAAAACTCTTGAGGTTGCCCAGCACATCCGTGAACCACAGGCGAACGAGGCGTATGCCGCGCTCTTCAACCGTGCGCAATACATAGTCGCGTTGGGCGTCGAGCATGCCAGCCATCCCTTCAGTCAACCGCCAGCCCGCCGCATCGGCACTCCTGACGCTGGGTGAGCGACGACAGGGGTGCCGATACGGGATGGCTTATTTGCGCGATTTCTTCTTTGCCGCCTTTTTCGACTTACCTTTGCTGGCAGTCGGCAGTTTTGCTCCCGAGCAAACCGTTTCCAAAATCAAGCGGGTGACCACGTATGGATCCATGTTGGCGTTCGGACGACGGTCTTCGGCATAGCCCTTACGTTCCTTGGCAACCTGCCATGGAATGCGAATCGAGGCACCTCGATTGGAAACTCCGTAACTGAACTGGTTCCAGGGCGCAGTCTCATGTTTACCGGTGAGACGGCTTTCAATGTCGTGACCGTAGTTCTTCACGTGTTCCATCACACGACCACCGATTGCTTTGCATGCGGCTTCGATTGCGTCGTATGACGCGCGCATGGCCTTGGTGGAGAAGTTCGTGTGAGCACCAGCGCCGTTCCAGTCACCTTTTTGTGGCTTGGCATCGAACGACACCACGACATCAAAGTCTTCGGCGATGCGATGCAGCAGCCAACGGGCCACGTACATCTGATCGCTGACCGCTGTTGCATCGAGCGGGCCCACTTGGTATTCCCATTGACCTGGCATCACTTCGGCGTTCGTGCCCGAAATCATGAGACCTGCATCAAGGCACGCTGCCGTATGGATCTCGATGATGTCTCGACCCATTACGCGGCCTGCACCAACTCCGCAGTAGTACGGACCTTGCGGACCAGGCTCACCTTCGATTTCCGGAAATCCGTAGGGACGACCATTCAGTCGCATGAGCGTGTACTCCTGCTCGATGCCGTAGATCATCCCATGTGCTTTGTACTGCTCGGCTGCGGCTGCACAGGCGGCTCGAGTGTTGGTCGGGTGCGGTTGACCATTGCTTGCCAAGTACACCTCGCACATCACAAGAATGTTGCGCCCGCCACGCAACGGGTCTTTGCACCAGTACACCGGCTTCAAGACACAGTCCGACGATTCGCCTGTCGCCTGCTCGGTTGATGACCCATCGAATCCCCAAATTGGCGGAGTCTTGACGGAGTTGTCGATCACCTTGGTTTTTGAGCGAAGGAGCGGTGTGGGCTTGACGCCGTCGATCCAGATGTATTCGGCCTGATAGGGCATTGAGGTGTTTCCTTTCGTGAAACGGGACGTAAACAGTCTTGTCTCTCTTCGTGTCTGCGGCATCATCCGTTTGTAAACGGCGTGTAAAAGTTTCGACGTGGAAATGGCAAATGACCTCTTGGATAGCCTGAATTCGTGAGCCCCAGTGCAGGCCCGACATCGCTGCGGGTTGGGCTTGCCCAAATCAACCCTCGCGTGGGCGACCTTGCGCACAATGTGGCCAAAGTGGAGGAGTTTTTGACGCAGGCAGAACTCGCCGGATGTGACGTGATCGCGTTTCCAGAATTGACCTTGTCGGGGTATCCGCCCGAAGACCTGGTGTTCAAGGCGGGGTTCGTGGCGGAAAATCGGGCCGCTCTCGAAAAAGTGGCTGCGCGTAGTGGCCGCTGTGCGGTGGTGGTGGGGTTTGTCGACGTGGCAGACGCACCGCTCAGTCAGGTGTCGAGCGCGCAACCACCGCGGCTGTTCAATGCTGCAGCACTTTGTGCCAACGGTGCCGTTCTTGGTGTGTATCGCAAACAGTTACTGCCGAATTACTCGGTGTTCGACGAAGCGCGATACTTCGCGGCCGGACACGACGACACAACTCTTTACGACATTGCCGGAGTTGCAGTGTCTTTGTCGATCTGTGAAGACGTGTGGGTTGCGAATGGGCCAGTCGCGCGGGCTCACGCCGCTGGCTCGCAAGTTGGGGTGAATATCAACGGGTCACCGTTCGACCGTGCCAAGAGTGGTCTTCGCGAGCAGACGATAATCGAGCGAGCGCGGGAAACGAGCATGCCGATTGCGTACGTAAACCAAGTCTGCGGCCAAGACGAGTTGGTATTTGACGGGGGATCAGTCGTCGTCAATGCCGAGGGTGTAGTGATTGCACGCGCCAAGCAGTTCGTCGAGGAACTGCTCATCGTGGATGTGCCCGTTGTGCCGGCACCGCCGGCAACATCTTCAACTACATCGCGAGTTGTGGTTTCGGCGCCGAGCATCGCACCAGCGCGACCAACTGCATCCATAGCTCCGGTTGCAGATGAACACGACCGTGTGTTGTCGGCGCTGGTATTGGGTACGCGTGACTATGTGCGCAAGAACGGGTTTACCGATGTGGTCATCGGTCTTTCGGGTGGTATCGATTCCGCACTCGTTGCAGCGGTGGCTGTCGAAGCACTTGGGGCCGACCATGTGCATGGCGTATCGATGCCGTCGCGATACTCGAGCGATGGTTCACGAACCGATGCCGCCGCGTTGGCAAAGAATCTTGGAATCGAAATGCAGACGATTCCGATCGAGCCAGCCTTTGCTGCATACCTTGCCATGACTTCCGAAGTATTCGCAGGGCATCAGGCGGATACCACCGAAGAAAATTTGCAGAGTCGAGTGCGCGGCACCACACTGATGGCACTGTCCAACAAATTCGGCTGGATGGTGCTGACGACCGGCAACAAGAGCGAACTGGCGGTGGGTTACTTCACGCTGTACGGGGACTCTGCCGGCGGCTTTGCAGTGATCAAGGACATCTTCAAAACGGATGTTTATGCATTGAGCCATCGTGTCAACGCCCGCGCGGCACGAGAAGTGATACCCCAGGCCACGCTCACAAAGCCGCCATCAGCGGAACTCCGGCCTGATCAGCGCGATGACCAGAGTTTGCCCGCCTACGACGTGCTCGATGCTGTACTGGCTCTCTATGTGGAACAAGACCGGACGGCTGCAGAAATTATCGCGCTTGGCTATGACGAAGCATTGGTGCGGCGTATCGTTCGCTTGGTCGACAACAACGAATACAAGCGTCGCCAGTTAGCACCGGGTGTGCGCGTAACGAGCAAAGCGTTCGGAAAAGATCGGCGATTGCCGATTACGAATTCGTACCGCGGTTAAACAGCAGAATCGCTGTTGCGCTGAGCGCGGCACAGGCGATGGCCGCCAATGATGCCCCTGACACACCGAACTGCTCGTAGAGCAATGTCGCAATGAACGTCAGCACCCCACGGCCGAAGGTGCCGGCGCCAATCACCAAGCCGAAACCCTTACCAGGGGCGCCTGCAAACAAGTTGGTGGCAATCGGCAGCATGCTCACCACCGCGTATTCAAAACCGACGATGAATATTGCGAGTGCAAGCAAGCCGATGAGTAGCACCGAATCGAACCCCGCCAACACGAGGGCACTCGGCATCATGAGGGCTGCACCAAGCGCCACGCTGCGTTCCTTGCCGAGGCGATCGGTGAGTTTGGCACTAGAAATCGACGACAGCAGTTCGCCGGCACCCAATGCAAAACCCACTGCTGCAATGCCTGAGGCACCGAAATTGAAGTCGTCTGCGAGCCACGCACCAAATGTGACGAACAAACATTGGCTGCCCCCCATCAAACCGAACATCGATACGGGCACCAACCAGGCGCGTGTGATGGCAGGCCCGGCAACGAGTAATGGAGTGTTTGGTTCGGCGACGACTTCACCGCTTACACGAATGCGATGGTCGAGCCAAAATGCGCAGACTGCGATTGCTACTCCGCCCAGCGCACAAGCAATGCGCCAAGAGGTGGCGGCGGTGATGAGCCCAAGCGCAGAAACACCGAGCAACAAACTCAGTGCCCAAGAGGTCTCGGTGATGCCAACGACGCGTCCGCGTTGTGCGTAGGGGACTCGGTCGCTAATCCATGCCGCCATACCCAGGTCAAAGCATGACTTCAACAGATTCAGCAGCGTGAGCCCGACACACAACACCACAAGATTTGGCGCCGCTGCCATCATCATGATGCCGATGAAGGATCCGAACAATCCCGTCGCCGTCGAAATTCGCCGCGAAACACGGTCGACGAAGGTGCCAAGCAGGGGCGCCAAAAAACCCGCGAGTTCCGAAATGCTGATCACGAGCCCCACCCGCGTGATGGAGACGTCAAATCCCTGAGCATTTCCGGCGATGATGGCAATGAACGGTGGAGCGAATCGGTAGCAGGTGTTGGCCGCGATGCGGGTGAGGGTGAAGGGCAACAAATTGTCGCGAACCGCAGCGTCGTATGAGGAGTCCAACAAACGGCGCACGGATTGACGCTAGACCGAATCGTTCGTAGTGGCGCGCGAATGAGAGGAGAGCGACACGAAGTCGCCTGCTTGCAGGCGGCCCGTTCCATCCGTGGCGAAATAGCAACCTTCCAGATTGTGCAGGCGCCGATCGTGCACCTGCATCACGCGTCGAACTGTTCTAATCACACCGCTATGGGTTACCACGAGCGATTTTTGACTGCGAATCATTGCATCACGAA
>JBEDEI010000172.1:0-27587 GCA_041175765.1 Actinomycetota bacterium
ACCGTGCACCAACTCTGCACCGCTTGGGTATCCAGGCGTTCGAGCCGGTGCTCGTGGAAGGTAAAGCCATTCACTTGCACCCACTCGTATGCACGGCATTCAACGCCGACTTCGACGGCGACCAGATGGCGGTGCACTTGCCGTTGTCGGTCGAAGCACAAGCCGAAGCCCGCGTGCTGATGTTGTCGGCCAACAACCTGTTGTCGCCTGCGTCGGGTCGCCCGATCGTGGCACCGAACCAGGACCTCATCATCGGTGGTTACTACCTCACACAGCAGATCGACGGCCGCGAAGGGGAGGGTCGAGCCTTCCGTTCGATGTCGGAAGTCATCAGCGCGATGGACAACAACATCGTCACGCTGCACTCGTCCATCGTTTGGTACGGCTCCACGGTGAAAAAGCCGTTGACCACCACACCAGGTCGATTGATTCTCGAAGAAGCATTGCCAGAGGGCTATGTTGCTCGCTTCGGTCACATTGACAAGGCATTGGGCAAGGCATCACTGTCGGAAATCGTGGAACGCTTGAGCGACCACTTTCCAAAGTCGGTGGTTGCCGTGGCACTCGACCGCATCAAGTCGTTGTGCTACCGCTACGCCAGCAAGAGCGGTCTCACCATCTCCATCGACGACGTCAAGGCTCCGGGCGAGAAGTCCAAGATTCTTGAAGGATACGAAGACAAAGCCGAGAAGGTGGAAACACAATTCCGCCGTGGCATCATCACCGACCAAGAGCGCCGTCAACAAGAAGTGCGTATCTGGTCGGACGCCAAGGCCGAAGTCATGGCCGCCATGCAACAGGCATTCAAAAACAGCGCATTCAACCCCATCGACATGATGGTCGGTTCGGGCGCCCGCGGAAACATGACCCAGTTGACGCAGATCGCCGGTATGCGTGGTCTCGTGGCCAACCCTCGTGGTGACATGATTCCGCGTCCGATCAAGAGCAACTTCCGTGAAGGTCTCGCGACGCTGGAGTACTTCATCGCGACTCCTGGTGCTCGTAAGGGCTTGGTCGATACCGCATTGCGTACTGCCGACTCGGGCTACTTGACACGTCGTTTGCACGACGTTGCACAAGAACTCATCGTGCGCGAAGAGGACTGTGGCACCAGCCAAGGCGTCTGGGTGGAAGATGTGGAAGCCGATACTCCGAGCAAGCGCAACTGGTTGGAGACGCGTCTCTTCGGACGCACACTCCATACCGATGTCACGTTGTCGAACGGCACCGTGCTGCCACGCAACAGCATCGTCGGGGATAGCGAGTTGGCGATGCTGCGCGAGGACGAAAAGATCAAGCGCGTTCGCGTGCGTTCGGTGCTGACCTGCGAGTCCAAGAACGGTATTTGTGCCAAGTGCTACGGCCGTTCATTGGCAACAGGTAGTGAGATCGAATTGGGTGAAGCAGTGGGTGTTATCGCTGCTCAGTCGATCGGTGAGCCAGGAACCCAGTTGACCATGCGCACCTTCCACACGGGTGGTGTTGCAGGCAAGGACATCGCCGGTGGTTTGCCGCGCGTTGTGGAGTTATTCGAAGCTCGTCACCCACGTGGTGCAGCATCATTGGCGCGTGCCACTGGTGTCGTGCGCATCGACGAAGAAGACAGCAAGGGCTTGCAAGTCAAGATCATCGATGACAGCGGTGTTGAAGTGCTCATCACGTTGCCACTCGGCAGCAAACTGAAGGCCAAGGACGGCGATTCCGTCGTCGCTGGTCAGTTGCTGACAGATGGACCAATTGATCCCAAGGAACTCCTCGAGATCAGCGGTATCCGCGACGCGCAGACCTACATCGTCGAAGAAGTGCAGCGTGTGTATCGCGACCAAGGTGTTGCCATCCACGACAAGCACATCGAGCTGATCCTGCGTCAGATGACTCGTCGTTACATCGTGCAAGATCCAGGCGATACGCCGTTCTTGCCGGGCGAGCGCATCGATGCGCGAATCCTGCGCGAAGCCAACGATCGTTTGGCCAAGGAAGGCAAGCGCACTGCAGAAGGTCGCCCAGAGTTGATGGGTATCACCAAAGCAGCAATCTCGACGGATTCATGGTTGTCCGCAGCCTCGTTCCAAGAGACCACCCGCGTATTGACCGAAGCGGCCATCGATGCCAAGAGCGACTCGCTCATCGGCTTGAAGGAAAACATCATTATCGGCAAGGTCATCCCGGCCGGTACGGGTATGGACTCCTACAACCTGTTCGGCGTCGACTACCCGGGCTACGTTCGTGCTCAGTCCCACACCACCGAAGGTGATGAGGGCATCGAGGTGGACCCAGCCGCATTCGCGTCAACCACTCGTTCGTCAAGCGCCGTGGATGCCAGCGATGTGCAGGCCGTCCTCGGGGTCACGGTGATGGATCGCAGCGATTCCGACAGCGATTCACCCGAGGCGAACTAGCGCCACAAAGCAGCCTCGTGGGGGTTGGCGACATTGCGCGCCTCCCCATAGGCTGTAGCGCTCGCTGGTTGCAGCCTCTTGGTTGCGTCGGCTGGGTGTCAAAACGCTCTAGTCATTCCCTACGAAAGAAAGCATTCGGTTCGCGTGCCCACAATCCAACAGCTGATCCGCCAAGGTCGCAGCTCGAAGTCATCCAAGACCAAAACACCGGCGTTGAAGGGTTCCCCTCAGCGCCGTGGTGTCTGCACGCGCGTATTCACCACCACCCCGAAAAAGCCGAATTCCGCCCTGCGTAAAGTCGCCCGCGTGCGTCTGACCAGCGGCATCGAAGTCACCGCATACATCCCAGGCGAAGGCCACAACTTGCAAGAGCACTCGATCGTGCTCGTGCGTGGCGGTCGAGTTCGCGACCTGCCCGGTGTGCGTTACAAAGTGATTCGTGGTGCGCTCGACGCATCGGGTGTGAAGGACCGCAAGCAAGCCCGCAGCCGTTACGGCGCAAAGCGATCGAAGTAACACCATGACACGCAAAGGCCCAACACTGCGCGGTGAGTTGCTTGCCGATCCCGTATTCCACTCCACGCTCGTCACACAAATCGTCAACAAGGTGATGTTGCATGGCAAGAAGAGCACCGCCGAACAAATCGTTTACGGCGCACTCAAGCTGATCGAACAAAAGACCAGCACCGAGCCGCTCACCACCGTGAAGCGCGCAATCGACAACGTGAAGCCACCTCTGGAAGTGCGCAGCCGCCGCGTTGGTGGTGCCACCTACCAAGTGCCCGTCGAAGTGAAGCCACGTCGTTCTATGACCCTGGCGATTCGCTGGGTCGTCGACAATGCTCGCGACCGCCGAGAAAAGACCATGGCTGAGTGCCTCGCCAACGAATTGCTCGACGCTTCCAATGGCGTCGGTGCTTCGATGAAGAAGCGCGAAGACATGCAGAAAATGGCGGAGGCCAACAAGGCTTTCGCGCACTACCGCTGGTAAACCGCACACCCGACTAGGCAACGCACGGAGTATCCCCCCATGTCCGAAAGAGAGTTCCCACTCGAGCGCTATCGCAACATTGGCATCATGGCGCACATCGATGCAGGAAAAACCACGACCACTGAGCGCGTGTTGTATTACACCGGCAAGTCGTACAAGATCGGCGAAGTGCACGAGGGTGCAGCGATCATGGACCACATGGTGCAAGAGCAGGAGCGTGGCATCACGATTACTGCTGCAGCCACGACCGCATTGTGGCGCGACCATCGCATCAACATCATCGACACCCCAGGCCACGTGGACTTCACCATCGAGGTAGAGCGTTCGCTGCGCGTCTTGGACGGCGCGGTCGCGGTGTTCGACTCGGTGGCTGGTGTCGAGCCGCAAACCGAGACCGTATGGCGTCAAGCCAACAAATACAAAGTGCCTCGTTTGTGCTTCATCAACAAGATGGACCGCACCGGTGCCAACTTTTACCGCACGGTGGACATGATCATCGAGCGGTTGCAGTCCAAGCCCGCCGTGCTTCAGTTGCCCTTGGGCGGCGAGCAGGAATACCGCGGCATCATCGACATCGTGAAGATGAAAGCCATCGAGTGGGACGGTGACGACAAAGACTCCAAGTATTTCGAAGCCGAAATCCCCGCTGAGTACCTCGAAAAAGCCAAGAAGTACCGGGCAGAACTGCTCGAACTCGTCGCCGGCGAAGACGAAGCAGTGATGGAGCGTTACTTGAGCGACGGCGACTTGAACGAAGAAGATCTGCGCAAAGTGATCCGCACGGGAACGCTGGCTTTCAGCTTCGTGCCGGTGATCTGTGGTTCGGCGTTCAAGAACAAGGGTGTACAGCAAATGCTCGACTGTGTGGTCGACTACCTGCCATCACCGATCGACATTCCGCCAGCCGAGGGAACCAACCTCAAAGGTGACGAAAAGATGTCGCGCGAGGCGAGCGAGAAGGCTCCGTTTTCGGCACTCGCCTTCAAGATCGTTGCCGACCCATTCGGCAAACTCACGTACTTCCGCGTGTACTCGGGCCAAATCGCCAAGGGCGAAGAGTTGTACAACTCGGTCAAAGAAAAGCGCGAGCGCGTTGGTCGTCTGTTGTTGATGCACGCAAACCAGCGTGAAGACATCGACATCGCTCGCGCCGGCGACATCGTTGCCGGACTCGGCTTCAAGGAAGTCACCACCGGTGACACGCTGTGCGACCGCGAAAACCCAATCATTTTGGAACGAATGATTTTCCCTGATCCCGTGATTCACGTGGCGATCGAGCCGAAGACCAAGAACGACCAAGACAAGTTGGGCAAGGCTCTCAAGTCGTTGTCCGATGAAGACCCCACCTTCCGTGTGCGCACCGACCACGAGACCGGCCAGACCGTGATCTCCGGCATGGGTGAGTTGCACTTGGAAATTCTCGTCGACCGCATGCAGCGTGAATTCAGCGTCGATGCAACCGTCGGCAAGCCGCAAGTGGCGTATCGCGAAACAGTGACTCGCACGGTCGACTCCGTCGAGTATCGCCACATCAAGCAGTCGGGTGGTTCGGGTCAGTTCGCCGTCGTGAAGATCACCGTCGAGCCGAACCCTGGCAAGGGTTACGAATTCGTCGATGACATCAAGGGTGGACGTATTCCGCGTGAGTACATTCAGCCGACCAACCAAGGCATTCAGGCAGCACTCGACAACGGAGTACTCGCTGGATACCCAACCGTGGACGTCCGCGTGAGCTTGGTGGATGGTCAGTACCACGACGTCGACTCCAACGAAATGGCATTCAAGATCGCCGGTCAAATGGCGTTCAAGAAAGCAGCCGGCATGGCACGTCCAGTGCTCATGGAGCCCATCATGGCCGTTGAAGTAGTGACCCCCGAAAACCACATGGGTGACGTGATTGGCGACCTTTCCAGCCGCCGTGGGCGTATTGAGGGCATGGAAGCGAACGGAAATTTCCAAAACGTGCGTGCGCAGGTTCCGCTTTCGGAAATGTTCGGATACAGTACAGATTTGCGTTCTCGCACCCAGGGGCGAGCAACGTACTCGATGCAATTCCACTCGTACCAGCAGGTACCAGAGGCCATCTCGCAAGAGATTGTCAAACGGGTGCGCGGGGAATAGCAACTACAAGTTTCAATAGAAAAACAGCAACACAGGAGAAAACAGCAATGTCGAAGGGTAAATTCGAGCGCAATAAGCCTCACGTCAACATCGGCACGATGGGTCACATCGACCACGGCAAAACCACACTGACCGCAGCGATCTCCAAGACGCTCGCCGGCAAGGGTTTGGCGGAATACACCCCGTTCGACCAGATCGACAAGGCGCCTGAAGAGAAGGCACGTGGTATCACGATCTCGATCGCTCACATTGAGTACGAGAGCGAAAACCGCCACTACGCACACGTCGACATGCCGGGTCACGCCGACTACATCAAGAACATGATCACCGGTGCGGCACAGGTCGACGGCGCAATCCTCGTGGTCGCCGCTACCGATGGCCCGATGCCACAGACCCGCGAGCACGTGTTGCTGGCTCGCCAAGTCGGTGTGCCATACATCGTGGTTGCGTTGAACAAGTCCGACATGGTCGATGACGAAGACATGCTCGGTCTCGTCGAAGAAGAAGTGCGCGACTTGCTCACCTCGTACGAGTTCCCCGGCAAGGACGTGCCAGTTGTGCGCGTCTCTGCGTTGAAGGCACTCGAGGGTGACGCTGCATGGCAGGAAAAAATCATGGACCTCATGAAGGCCTGTGACGACTACATCCCGCAGCCCAAGCGCGAACTCGACAAGCCATTCCTCATGCCAATCGAAGACGTATTCACGATCACTGGTCGTGGCACCGTCGTCACCGGCAAAGTGGAGCAGGGCAAGGTCAACACCGGCGACGAAATCGAAATCGTCGGTTTGCGTGACACGCAGAAGACCGTCTGCACGGGTGTAGAAATGTTCCGCAAGTTGCTCGACGAAGGTCAAGCCGGCGACAACATTGGTGCCCTCTTGCGCGGTACCAAGAAGGAAGACGTCGAGCGCGGTCAAGTGCTCTGCAAGCCAGGTTCGATCACCCCGCACACACAGTTCGAGGGTCAGGTCTACGTCTTGAAGAAGGAAGAGGGTGGCCGTCACAAGCCGTTCTTCAACAACTACCGTCCGCAGTTCTTCTTCCGTACCACCGACGTGACTGGCACCGTTCAGTTGCCAAGCGGCACCGAGATGGTGATGCCTGGTGACAACGTCGTCATGACGGTGGAGCTCGGTAAGCCAATCGCCATGGACGAAGGTCTGCGCTTTGCGATCCGCGAAGGTGGCCGCACCGTTGGTGCCGGTCGCGTCACGAAGATCCTGAAGTAACGACGAGACGGCAGCGAGGCACGCACATGGCACAAAAACAGGGGATTCGTATCCGCCTGAAGGCGTTCGACCATGTCGTGCTCGACAACGAGACGAAGAAGATCGTCGAAACCGTCGTTCGCACAGCGGCGACGGTTCGCGGTCCGATTCCGTTGCCCACGGACAAGCATCGCTACACCGTGATTCGCGGCCCACACGTCGACAAAGATTCGCGTGAGCACTTCGAGATGCGCATTCACAAGCGCCTCATCGACATTGTCGATGCCAACGCCAAGACGGTGGAGACGTTGCAGCGTCTCGAAATCGCCGCAGGCGTGGACATCGAAATCAAGATGAACTAACGGCCTTCGCCGAATTGGCGAACACCCGTTGTCGCGGCGATAGAACGGCACTATGAGTTTTCCGTTCCCACCTCCTGATCCGATCGAGATTGCTGCGCAGAACGCGTCGGCACGTCGCGGTCGATCACGCCTCGTGCGTCTCGCTGCAATCGGTGTGGTGCTTTCATTTGCTGCCGGGTTGATCGGTGGCATACTCGCCACACAGTTTGATGCGGCCGGCTCCACGACGTACACGCAGGTGACGACTGCGCCGGTGATCTCGGGTGAAGATGCTGGCGAAGCATCGGATGTTGCGACGGCAGCCGCTCGGTTGGCCGACAGCGTGGTGACGATTTCCAGTTTGGTGAATGGCTCGGGCGGCGAAGGTGAAGCAACGGGAACCGGTGTGGTTATCACCAGTGATGGGGAAATACTCACGAATGCACACGTGGTGGAAGGTGCCACCGAGGTACGTGTGCGCTTCGCAGGTGACACCGAACCGGTGACTGCGGTCGTGCTGGCTTCTGATGCGGGAAACGATTTGGCGCTCTTGAAGGTGGACGCAGCCGACTTGGTGGTGGCAACCTTTGCCAAACCAGGCAGCGTGCGCGTGGGCGATCAAGTGGTGGCCATCGGATACGCCCTGGCACTCGATGGTGGCCCGAGTGTGACAACGGGAATCGTGTCGGCAACCAAGCGCACAATTTTTACCGAATCGGGAGCACTGAACAGCCTGATTCAAACCGACGCCGCGATTTCTTCGGGCAACTCCGGTGGCCCGCTGGTGAATCTCCGCGGCGAAGTCGTCGGCATCAACACTGCAGTTGCGCGTGGTGACAACACGTCATCGGCCAACAACATTGGTTTTGCGATTTCCGTGGATGAAGTACTCGCAGTACTCGAGCAATTGCGTGCGCAAGCCGCAGGTGAGCCACGCCGGGAAGGCTTCTTGGGCGTGAGCCTCGAGACCCGAACCGACGGGGGAGCCGGCTCCATCATTGCAACGGTGCAACCGGGCTCGCCGGCTGAGGAAGCCGAGATTCGTGTTGGCGACATCGTGTTGGCCGTGGATGGCGAGCCAGTCAACGGCCAGGCAGGGCTGGTGGCGGCAATCCGCGATCGCAGCCCCGGTGACTCCGTCACCATCGACCTGGTTCGCGACGGGGAGCGACTCGCCGTTACCGCGGTGCTCGCCGCCCGTCCACAGGACTAAGGGCAAACACCCGTTCTCCTTTCCAGCAAGGGAAACCGTTGACTTCGATGGTGTTGCCGTTGCGGGGGGATGGCGTTGCCGTCGGGGATGGTGCTGGCCCGGCGGCGTTGCCGTGGGTGGTTCTGCGGCGCTTCCCGATAGCGTGAGCCCTCGCGTTTGGAGCAGGTAACTGCTCTCGAAGCAACCGTCAGTTCACGGTGTGGGGCTTGCCCCAGTACCAAATTGATGTCTGTGTGCGCCTGATTCGTCAGGTACCTCACAGCGAAAACGATCAGGGCTCCGCCGGCTTGGCCGCGCGGGGCTTTTTCATGAATACGAAATACCCGTTCGGCAACAACAGCGAAGAAAAGGTTCAACATGGCACAGAAAGCGATCGTCGGCGAAAAGGTCGGCATGACGCAGGTGTGGACGCAAGATCGTCGCGTCGTGCCTGTCACCGTGTTGCGCGTTGAACCTCTGCGCATCGTGCAGATCAAGACCAAAGAGTCCGACGGCTATTGCGCATTGCAAGTCACGTACGGCACCAAGGACGCAAAGAAACTCACGAAAGCTGCCGCTGGGCACTTTGCCAAAAACAACGTCGCACCAGGCCGCCGTTTGGTGGAACTTCGCCTTGATTCCGTCGAGGGTTTCACCGTCGGTCAAGAAATCGGTGTCGACAAACTCGCCGCCGGCGAAATCGTCGATGTCACTGCTGTCAGCCGCGGCAAAGGTTTTGCTGGCGGTATGAAGCGACACAACTTCCGCGGTCAAGGTGCTGCGCACGGTAACCACAAGCACCATCGTGCTCCTGGTTCGATCGGTCAGCGTTCGTTTCCAGGTCGCGTGTTTCGCGGTATGCGCATGGCCGGCCACCTTGGTCACGAACAAGTAACCATCTTGAATCTCGAAGTTGTGCAAGCAGATTCCGAGCGCAATTTGCTGCTCGTGAAGGGTGCCGTACCAGGGCCCAACGGTGGCGTCGTCATCGTTCGTGACGCAGTGAAGGGCGGCAAGTAACCATGGCCAAACTCACCATGAAAAACGCCGCTGGCAAGAGTGCAGCCAGCGTCGAGCTTCCCGACGCCATGTTCGGCATCGTGCCCAACATCGCTGTCATGCACCAAGTGGTGCACGCTCAGTTGGCGCATCGTCGTGCCGGCACTCAAAAAACCAAGGGCCGCGCCGAAGTAAGCGGTGGCGGTAAGAAACCGTTCAGCCAAAAAGGCACGGGTAATGCTCGTCAAGGTTCGATTCGCGCCCCGCACTTTGCTGGTGGTGCTGTCACCCTCGGTCCCACCCCTCGTAAGTACGGCCAGCGCACACCCAAAAAGATGGTGCAGTTGGCGTTGCGCTCCGCACTTTCCGATCGTGCCGCGGACGGCAAGGTCGTCGTGGTCGATGCTTGGTCGTTCGACAAACCGAGTGCCAAGGCCGCCGCGGCAGCCCTCGTTTCCCTCGGCACCACCGGAAAAGTATTGGTCGTCGTCAAGTCGTCGGGCTCTGACGCAGCCAAGAGCATGCGCAACCTCGACAACGTGCACGTGGTGCTCACCAGCGAACTCAACGCCTACGACGTGTTGTGCAGCGACTGGGTCGTCTTTTCGCAAGACAGCCTGCCCGTTGATGGAGGTGCCAAGTGAAAGACCCTCGTGACGTGATCATCCGTCCAGTCGTGTCGGAGAAGAGTTACGCCGGCTCGAGCATTGGTGTGTACACCTTCGAAGTGCACCCGTCGGCCAGCAAGCCAGAGATTCGCGATGCAGTACAGCGCATTTTCAATGTGCAAGTGGTGAAGGTGAATACCTTGAATCGCCGCGGCAAGCGTCGCATTACTCGTGGCACGAATCGTGTTGGTGTGCGTGATGGTTCGAAGCGGGCCATCGTCACACTTGCCCCCGGTCAACAGATCCCGCTTTTCGAGAACTAATTAGGACACCATGACCATTCGCAAACGTCGCCCCACCAGCAGCGGTCGTCGATTCCAGACGTCGGCCGATTTCTCGGAAGTCACCAAGACTCGTCCGGAAAAGTCACTCGTAACGTCGAAGCCCGAGCGCGGTGGTCGCAACTCGGGTGGTCGCATCACGTCGCGTCACAAGGGTGGCGGACACAAGCAGCAGTACCGCATCATCGACTTCAAGCGCAGCAAAGACGAAGTGCGTGCCAAAGTTGCCGCGATTGAGTACGACCCGAATCGCACGTGCCGCATCGCGTTGCTGCACTATCTCGACGGCTCGAAGGCGTACATCTTGGCGCCGAAGGGTTTGGAAGTCGGCCAGCACATCGAAAGTGGTCAGCGCGCCGATATCAAGCCGGGCAACGCTCTGCCGTTGCGTTATGTTCCCGTCGGCACCGTGGTGCACAACGTAGAGATGCGTCCTGGCCAAGGTGGTCGCATTGCACGCTCTGCTGGCATGTCGGTGCAGCTGGTTGCCAAGGAAGGCGACTTCGCCACCTTGCGTATGCCAAGCACGGAAATGCGTCGCGTGCCCATCGACTGTCGCGCCACGATTGGTGAAGTCGGCAACGCCGAGCACGAATTGGTGAAGATCGGTAAAGCCGGTCGCAACCGTTGGAAGGGCGTACGTCCGCAGTCACGTGGTGTCGCCATGAACCCAGTCGACCACCCACTCGGTGGTGGAGAAGGCAAGACCTCCGGTGGCCGCCCAGCGGTATCGCCATGGGGCAAGCCGGAGCGTCGTACCCGCAAGAAGTCCAAGGCGTCGCAGCAATTCATCGTGCGTCGTCGTCGTTCAGGAAAGGCACGTGGTTAGTCCATGGCACGCAGTCTGAAAAAAGGTCCGTTCGTGGACGAGCATCTCTTGAAGAAGCTCGACGCGATGAATGCCAGTGGCGATCGCAAGCCGATCAAAACATGGTCACGTCGCAGCACGATCATCCCCGACATGGTCGGACACACCATCGCGGTGCACGACGGCCGCAAGCACGTACCGGTGTACGTGAGCGAGTCGATGGTCGGCCACAAGTTGGGCGAGTTCGCCAACACACGCACCTTTAGGTCGCATGCCAGCCAAGAAAAGATGGCCGGCACCGACACGCCACCTCCTGCAGGAGCCGCATCGTGACTGGCCCAAAGCTCAACGAAGCCAACCGCGTTGCCGGCCAGCGTGGCGGCGTAAAAGCCCAATTGCGCTGGGTGCGTATGTCGGCATCCAAGTTCCGCCCGGTGCTCAATCAAGTTCGCGGCCTTGATGTGGCATCGGCACGTGAAGTGCTGAGCCTCCACAGTGTGGAAGCCGCTCGCATCGTGCAAAAGTTGCTGAAGTCAGCAGTGCACAACGCCACGCACAACAACCAACTCGACGAAGAGTCGCTCTACGTCAAGGCCTGCTTTGCCGACGAGTCGCCAACCATCAAGCGTTTCCGTCCACGTGCACGCGGTCGCGCCAACACGCGTCTGCGCCGTGGCGCACACATCACCATCGTGGTCGATGCATTCTCCGAAGCCGAACAAAAGGTTCGTGAAGTCAACGAAGCCGCAGGCGGCCGCAGCGACAAGGCGCAGCGTCGTGCTCGTGTGGCAGCAAGCCAGGCTCGCGCCGCAGCCGAGCAAGCCAGCGATGCAAAGAATTCAGCCGACGATTCGGTTGACACCACGAACACCGAGGAGTCGAAGTAATGGGCCAGAAGATCAATCCGTACGGCTTCCGCCTCGGTATCACCACCGATTGGAAGAGCAAGTGGTTCGCCGGCAAGAAGCAGTATCGCCAGTACCTCACGGAGGACTGGAAGATTCGTGGCTATCTCATGGCACGTCTTGCCGACGCAGCTGTCAGCCGTATCGATATCGAACGCACCCTCGACAAGTTGCGCGTAGACATCCACACCGCACGACCTGGCGTAGTGATTGGTAAAGCGGGCGCGAAGGCCAACGAACTGCGCGAGCATCTCTCGCGTCTCACCGGCAACCACAAGATTCAGCTCAACATCAACGAGATCAAAGAGTCCGAACTCGATGCCGCTCTGGTGGCCCAGGGCGTCGCCGACCAGCTTGCCAATCGCGTGGCATTCCGCCGTGCGATGAAGCGTGCGGTGCAAAACGCACAAAAAGCCGGTGCACAGGGTATTCGTATCCAGTGTTCGGGTCGTCTCGGTGGTGCAGAAATGACACGCCGTGAGTGGTATCGCGAAGGTCGCGTGCCATTGCACACGCTGCGCGCCAACATCGACTACGGCTTCCGCGAAGCAACCACTTCAGCGGGCCTCGTCGGTATCAAGGTGTGGTTGTACAAGGGCGAAATCCTTCCGTACTCGACCGAAAATGCCGATCGTGTCCAACGCGAAGCGCAAATGGCCGCTGGCGACACCCTCGCTGCAGCACCTCGCGTTGCCAGCGTGATTACCTCGGCTGGTCCTCGCGTGGGCGAAGACGACCTGAGCCCACTCGTGAAAGAAGCCGACCCCGAACTTGAGCGCTTGCTGGCCGAAGAGGAAGAAATCCAGCGACGCATTCACGATTCGTCCGAGACCCCGCACTTCAAGAAGGACTAACCATGTTGCAACCAAAGAAAGTGAAGCACCGCAAGCACCATCGCGGTCGCATGAAGGGCAACTCCAAGGGCGCCCGTGAACTTGCCTTCGGTGAGTACGGCATCCAAGCACTCGAACCCGGCTGGATCACCTCCCGTCAGATTGAGGCCGCTCGTATTGCCATGACCCGTCACATCAAGCGCGGCGGCAAAGTGTGGATCAACGTGTTCCCGGACAAGTCAGTGACCAAGAAGCCCGCGGAAACCCGCATGGGTTCGGGCAAAGGCAACCCCGAATTGTGGGTGGCAGTGGTCAAGCCAGGTCGCGTGTTGTTCGAGTTGTCGTACCCAACCGCTGATGTTGCAACCCAAGCATTGAGCCGTGCAGTGCAAAAACTGCCGATCAAGTGCCGCATCATCCACCGCGAGGAGGGCATTTAACGATGGCTGAAAAGTACGGCAAACCCCAGAGCGAACTCAACGAGCTCGACCTTGCGTCACTCGTGGAAGAACTCGAAAACGCCAAGCAAGACGCGCTTGACTCGCGCTTCAAGTTGGCGACTGGTCAACTCACCGACACTGCACGAATCGGCAAGATTCGTCGTCAGATTGCCCGCATCAACCTCGTGATTCGCCGCCGCGAAATCGAGGCTGCTGAGGCTGCCAGCACCACGAAAGCGAGCCGCAAATGACCGATACCAACGTTCGTAACAACCGGAAGGTCCGCGAGGGTCTCGTGGTGTCCAACAAGATGAACAAGACGGTGGTCATCGCGATCATCGAGCGCGTGCGTCATCCGAAGTACGACAAGTTCGTCACCCGCACGAAGAAGTTGTACGCCCACGACGAAGCAAACGACGCCAAAGTCGGCGACAAGGTGCGCGTCGTAGAAACTCGTCCGCTGAGCAAGTTGAAGCGTTGGCGTGTACTCGAAGTTCTGGAGCGTGCAAAATGATTCAGCAAGAAAGCCGCCTCAAGGTGGCCGACAACAGTGGCGCTCGCGAAGTGCTCGTCATCAAGGTGTTGGGTGGCACGCGCCGCCGTTATGCCTCGATTGGTGACGTGTTCATCGGCACCGTCAAAGACGCCATCCCTGGTGCTGGCGTGAAGCAAGGTGAAGTAGTGCGCTGCGTAGTGGTGCGCGTCGCCAAAGAAAAGCGTCGCCCCGATGGCAGCTACATCCGTTTCGACGAGAACGCAGCCGTGCTCATCAAGGAAGACCTCACGCCACGCGGCACTCGTATTTTCGGACCGGTGGGTCGTGAGTTGCGCGACAAGAAATTCATGCGAATCGTTTCGCTCGCCCCGGAGGTGTTGTAACCATGAAATTGCGTAAAGGTGACACCGTTCGCGTGATTCACGGCAAGGATCGCGGCAAAGAGGGCGAGATCAAGCAGGTGCTGCCTGCCGCCAACAAGGTCGTGGTCGTAGGCGTGAACATCGCCAAGCGCCACACGATTCGTCGTAACGAAAAAGAACAGAGCGACATCAAGTTGATCGAAAAGCCGATTGCGGCATCGAACGTGATGCTCGTGCACAAGGGCAAGGTCACTCGCGTCGGCTTCAAGGTTGACGCCAAAGGCAACAAGGTGCGCGTTTCGCGTCGCACGGGAGATGAAATCTGATGTCTACTACCTACGTACCACGCCTCAAGTCGCACTATCGCGACGTCGTTCGTGCCGACTTGATGAAGCAGCTCGGCGTCACCAACCCGATGCAAGTGCCGACGATGGAAAAAATCGTCATCAACATGGGTGTTGGCAAGGCCACACAGCAAGCATCGCTGCTTGACAGTGCGGTTGCCGACCTCACCGCAATCAGCGGCCAGAAGCCCATCGTCACCAAGTCGCGTATCGCCATCGCATCGTTCAAGTTGCGTGAAGACCAGGCCATCGGCACCAAGGTGACCCTGCGCGGGGACCGTATGTGGGAGTTCTTCGACCGTTTGTTGTCGGTTGCCATCCCGCGAATCCGCGACTTCCGTGGTTTGCCAGGTCGTTCGTGGGACGGCCACGGCAACTACACCTTCGGTCTCACCGAACAACTCGTGTTCATGGAAATCAACTACGACCGAGTGGACGTGCCGCGTGGCATGGACATCACGATCGTTACCTCGGCCAAGGATGACTTGACCGGCAAAGCGTTGCTCGACGCATTCGGCTTCCCGTTCCGCAAGGGCGAGATGCCGGCGTCGACCAAGCGCTCGAAGAAGCAAACCAAGAAGAAGTCAGTCGTTCAGGGCAATTCGTAAACAAAGGAAGATTCAGGACCAATGGCCAAGAAGTCACTCCGCAACAAAGCAGCAGCAACACCGAAATTCAAGGTGCGCGCGTACACACGTTGTCAAAAATGTGGGCGCGCACGTGCGGTGTACCGCAAGTTCGGTCTCTGTCGTATCTGCTTGCGTGAACTCGCGCATGCCGGTGAAGTTCCTGGTCTTCGAAAGTCGAGCTGGTAGGCAACATGATCACTGATCCAATTTCCGACATGCTCACACGCATTCGCAACGCGAATGTCGCCATGCGTGACGAGGTCCTCATGCCGTCATCCAAGCAAAAGGTTGCGTTGGCCGAGATCCTGAAGAAAGAGGGATACATCGCCGACTTCGCCGTAGCGCAGGGTGAAACAGCGGCACACAAGGTGCTCAAAATCCAGATGAAATACTCCGACGATCGTCGTCGTACGATTCTGGGAATCAAGCGCGTGTCCACACCGGGCCTGCGTATCTACCGTCGCGCCACCGACGTTCCCCGCGTTCTCGGGGGTCTCGGCGTTGCAGTTCTGTCCACAAGTCACGGGCTCATGACCGACCGCGAAGCGCGCAAGCGCAACGTTGGTGGCGAAGTCATGTGTTACGTCTGGTAAGTCGGGAGACCATATGTCACGCGTAGGAAATGCACCAGTCGTCATCCCAACGGGTGTTGATGTCACCATTGCCGGTGCCAACATCACCGTGAAGGGGAGCAAGGGCTCGATGGAGCGCGTGTTGCCCGCCGGGATTTCGGTGAAGAAGGTAGAGACCACGCTCGTCGTCGAGCGCGCCAACGAGGATCGCGCCTTGCGCGCTAGCCACGGCATGATTCGCAACATGATTCGCAACATGGTGGATGGCGTTACTCAGGGTTATGTCAAGGAACTGGAGATCATCGGCGTGGGTTATCGCGCAGTTGCCAAGGGTCAAGACAAACTCGAACTCGCACTCGGCTTTTCTCACCCCGTGCCGTACGCGGCACCGAAGGGCGTGACATTCGAAGTGCCAGCCCCTACACGCATCATCGTGAAGGGTGTCGACAAGGAGCTTGTCGGACAAGTGGCAGCAGAGATTCGTTCGTTCCGTTCGCCCGAGCCGTACAAGGGCAAAGGCGTTCGCTATGTCGGTGAGCGCGTCTTGCGCAAAGCCGGCAAGACAGGCAAGAAGTAGGAGTCACGATGAGCACCACAGCCAAAAAGCGTCACGAGCTTCGCGCTCGCCGGCACCGTCGCGTTCGCAAGAAAGTGCACGGCACCGCGGCTCGACCACGTCTGGCGATCTATCGCAGCAACAAGCACTTGACCGCCCAGATCATCGACGACGAAACCGGGCGCACATTGGCCTCGGCTTCGTCACTCGAGGCAGATTTTCGCAAGAAGCAGTCGGGTGCCAACATTGCCGCCGCGACGGTCTTGGGCACCCTCGTTGCCGAGCGCGCCAAACAAGTCGGAGTTTCCGCAGTGGTCTTTGACCGCGGTGGATTCCTCTATCACGGCCGCGTTGCGGCAATTGCAGAAGCGGCTCGCGCCGCAGGATTGGAGTTCTAATGACTGACGTACAGCAGCCAGAGGCAGCAGACAGCCGCAACCGTCGCGAGCGTCGCCCACGCGAACGCCGTGAGCCACGTCCAGAGGCAAAGCCAGGCGAGTTCGGTGAGTCGCGCGTGGTGCACGTCAACCGAGTCGCCAAAGTGGTGAAGGGTGGTCGTCGCTTCCAGTTCGCAGCAATCGTCGTTATTGGCGACAAAGCCGGTCGAGTGGGTCTGGGTTACGGCAAGGCCCGCGAAGTGCCCTTGGCAATCCAAAAGGGAACCGAAGATGCCAAGCGCAACGTGTTTCACGTGGCGTTGGCCGGCCCCACCATCACGCATGCAATTGAAGGTGTGAACGGTGCCGCCCGAGTGATGTTGAAGCCGGCTGCCCCTGGTACCGGCGTTATCGCTGGTGGTGCTGCTCGCATCATCTTGGAAGAAGCAGGCATCAAGGACGTTCTCGCCAAGTCGATGGGTTCGTCGAACTCGATCAACGTGGCGCGTGCAACCATCAACGGTTTGCGTTCCTTGCTGCGTCCTGACGATGTTGCCAAGCGACGTGGTCTTGCAGAAGACGATTTCGTACCACGTGGCTTGCTGCGTGCATACAACGAAACCAAAAAATCGCGAGCACAGGCCCGCTAGGAGATCTCATGGCTGAAAAAACAATCACCGTTCGTCAAAAGCGTTCGTACATCGCCTGCATGCCCAAAACCCGTGGAACATTGCGGGCCTTGGGCTTGCGCAAAATTGGTGACACCAACGTGTTGCCCGATCGTCCGGAGATCCGCGGCATGATTGCCCGTGTCCCACACCTCATCGAAATTGTCGTGAGCGAGAAGAAAGGCAGCTGATCATGCGCGTAGATCAAGTCGGACCAAAACACGGAGCCCGTAAGTCGCGCAAGCGCGTCGGTCGTGGTATCGGTGGTAAGGGTGGCAAGACCGCAGGTCGCGGCACGAAGGGTCAGTACGCCCGTAACACGGTGTCACGCGGCTTTGAAGGTGGACAGATGCCACTCAAGCAACGTGTGCCGAAGTTGAAGGGCTTTACCAACCCATTCCGTGTGGAGTACCAGGCAATCAACCTCGACACGCTCGAGGCGCTGGGCGTTTCGGAAATCACGGCTGCGCTGTTGATCGAAAAGGGTTTGATCAGCAAGGGCAACATGGTCAAGGTGCTCGGTCGTGGCAAAGTCAGCCGCGCATTGAAACTGTCGGTGCATGCAGTCTCGACGTCTGCCCAGGAGGCCATCACGGCCGCCGGTGGCACGATCACGATTCTGCCGAAGCCCTTCCGTGGCGTACGTCCACCGGCTAGCGGCAGCCAGTTCACCAACCGCTAGTTTTCGCTCACAAGGAGTCGTACCACGACGATGTTTGCCAAAATCAAGAGCCTCTTCACCGTTGCTGATCTGCGCAACAAGGTGTTGTTCACGCTCTTTATTTTCGCCGTGTATCGCATCGGTGTATCACTCCGTGCACCTGGTGTCGACGCACAAGCCGTCAGCCAATTGCGCGAGGCGTCACAGTCGCAAGGCGCACTCGGCTTCTTGAACCTCTTTTCGGGTGGAGCGTTCGGCAGTTTTTCGATCTTCGCACTCGGCATCATGCCGTACATCACCGCCAGCATCATCATGCAGGTGCTCACGGTCGTGATTCCCAAACTCGAGGAGTGGCAGCAAGAAGGAGCCACCGGGCAGCGCAAGATCACCCAGTGGACCCGTTATGTCGCAGTCGCGATTGCCACGTTGCAGGCAGCTGGCTTGACGTTCATCTTCGGCCAAGGCAATGGCTCGGCATTCTTTGGTGCCGCAGCAACGGTGCCCGACGTGGTGCTCCTTGATCCGTTCATGCCACGTGCGCTCATCGTGATCCCCACCTTGGTGGCCGGCACCACGATGCTCATGTGGATGGGTGAATTGATCAGCCAGCGCGGCATTGGTAACGGCATGTCGATGATGATCTTCGTGTCGATCGTCAGCGATTTGCCATACAGCTACTACTCGTTGTTGCAGAGCAAAAAGACGGTGGTGTTCATCGTGCTGGTCGCAGTCACGCTGTTGATTTTGGCAGCGGTCGTGCGAGTCGAACTCGGGCAACGTCGTATCCCGGTGCAGTTCGCCAAACGCGTAGTTGGTCGTCGTCAGTTCGGCGGACAGAGCACGTACATTCCGCTCAAGGTCAATCAAGCAGGCGTTATCCCCATCATTTTTGCTTCGTCGGTGCTGTTGCTGCCGGTGTTGCTCTCCAACATGCTGGGGAGTGCCGAAGGCTGGCGTGGTGCGATCGCCCGTTTCGTGGATCGCTACCTCATCAACAGCCAGAACATGTTGTACATCACGATCTTCTTCGTGATGATCATTGCGTTTGCCTACTTCTACAACTCCATTGCTTTCGATCCGATTCGCCAAGCAGATCAGTTGCGCAAGCAAGGTGGATTCATCCCCGGTATTCGCCCTGGTCAACAAACCGAGGCGTATCTCGGTAAGGCCGTCAATCGCATCACATTGCCTGGCGCACTCTTCGTGGCGTTCATCGCCATCCTGCCGTACATCATCCTGTGGGTTGGTGACGTGCAGAGTTTCCCATTTGCTGGCACCACGGTGCTCATCGCAGTGGGTGTCGCACTCGAACTCATGCGTCAGATCGATAGCCAACTGATGCAGCGCGACTATCAGGGTTTCCTGAAGTGACGGTTCGGCTGGTCCTACTCGGCCGGCAAGGTTCGGGAAAAGGAACGCAAGGTGCACGGTTGGCGGTGCATTTTTCTATCGCGCACATCTCCACCGGAGAGATCTTGCGCAACGCCATCAAGAATCAAACGCCAGTCGGCAAGGCCGTGAAAGACGTTCTTGACCAGGGTCGCTTGGTGGATGACGAACTCATGGCCAGTCTGGTCAAGGGCCGACTCGGGGAGACCGACGCTCGCACCCGCGGATACCTATTGGATGGTTTTCCTCGCACCTTGCCCCAGGCCACCTCACTTGATGAAATCACCCGGGTACGACCCATCAACGTGGTGGTGGACCTTGAAGTTCCGCGCGACCTCGTGATGGAACGATTGAATGCGCGCCGTGTCGCCGAAGGGCGCACCGACGACTCACCCGAAGCGGTGGCCCAACGATTGGACCTCTACGAGGAGCAAACGGCACCACTGATTGCCCATTATCGACGCCAAGGAATCTTGGCCGTGGTCGACGGGGTGGGCACGCCCGATGAGGTGTTTGCCCGTTTGCTCGCAGCCATTGCCAGCTCGACGGGAGTAGCCGGTCGGGGTGGCGACGGGCAGGCGTCCCGATAGCGTTACGAGTCGCCCTGCGGGGCTCGAAGGAGTCAGTTCTGGCAAAGAATAAAGAAGATGCCATCGTGCTGGAAGGCACGATCACCGAGTCATTGCCCAACGCAATGTTTCGAGTGGAACTTTCCAACGGGCGTTTCGTTTTGGCGCACATCTCAGGAAAGATGCGGGTGAATTACATCCGAATCAATCCAGGGGATCGAGTACAAGTCGAGTTATCACCGTACGACCTCACCCGAGGCCGTATTACATTCCGATTCAAATAAAGAGAGAACACTGTGAAGGTCCGACCAAGCGTCAAGAAGATGTGCGAAAAGTGCAAAGTCATTCGTCGCCATGGTCGCATCATGGTGATCTGCGAGAACCCACGTCACAAGCAGCGACAGGGCTAAGAGGACCTACCACATGGCACGTATTTCTGGAGTCGACATCCCACGCGAGAAGCGAGTAGCGATTGCGCTCACCTATATCCACGGCATCGGTCGCCCGACGTCTGCCAAGATGTGCGACGACCTCGGCATCGACCCCAGCGTCCGTGTCCGCGACCTGACCGACTCTGACGTCAACAAGATTCGTGGCTACATCGAAAACAACCTGAAGGTCGAAGGCGACCGTCGTCGCGACGTGCAGCAAGACATCAAGCGCAAGATCGAAACCGGTTCCTACCAGGGAACCCGCCATCGCAAGGGTCTGCCCGTTCGCGGTCAGCGCACCCACACCAATGCGCGCACGCGCAAGGGCCCGAAGAAGACCGTCGCCAACAAGAAAGTTGCAGTGAGGAAGTAAATGTCAGACACACCAGCAACCCCAGCAGCAGCACCTGCAGCGGCGGCGCCACGCAAGTCGCGCAAGCGCGAGAAGCGCAACGTCAACACCGGCGTCGTGCATATCAAGAGCACCTTCAACAACACCATCGTGTCCATCACCGATGCAGCCGGCAATGTCATTGCCTGGGCATCGTCGGGCGGCGTTGGTTTCTCGGGTTCACGCAAGTCGACTCCGTTTGCCGCGCAGATGGCCGCCGAAAAGGCCGGCCGTGCCGCAATGGAAATGGGTCTGCGTCGCGCCGAGGTGCTCGTGAAGGGCCCGGGTTCGGGTCGTGACACTGCGTTGCGTTCCATCCAGAACCTCGGCATTGAAGTCACCAGCGTGAAAGATGTCAGCCCGGTACCGCACAACGGTTGCCGCCAGCCAAAGAGGAAGCGTCCGTAGTCATGGCTCGTTACACAGGTCCAAAAGTTCGCATCTCACGCCGTCTTGGCATCAACGTTTTCGAAAACGCCAAGGGCACCAAGGCGCTCGAGCGTCGTCCATTTCCACCCGGTGCGCATGGTCGCACCCGTCGTCGCTCCAGCGATGGCGAGTACCTCAACCAGTTGCAGGAAAAGCAGAAAGCCAAGTACATCTACGGTGTGCTCGAGCGTCAGTTCCGCAACGTGTACGACCAGGCCGTGCGCTTGAAGGGCCCAACCGGCGAGAACATTCTGCGCTTGTTGGAACTGCGTCTCGACAACGTGGTGTACCGCGCTGGCTGGGCAGCAACCCGCCCACAAGCCCGTCAATTCGTGAGCCATGGGCTCATTCAGGTTGACGGCAAGCGTGTGAACATTCCATCGTTCACCCTCGACAAGGGACAAGTCGTCAGCCTGTCGGAAAAGGGTCGCAACATGATCGTCATCCAGCACAACATCGACACACTCGGTCGTGCACCGGTGGCGTGGCTCGATGCGCAAGACGGTGGCAAAGCCGTCGCCGTGCGCGATGTGCCGACACGCGAACAAATCGATGTTCCTGTGAAGGAACAACTCATCGTTGAGCTCTACTCGAAGTAACCCCACCAACAGCCAGGAGATACCACCATGCTCGTCATTCAGCGCCCAAGTGTTTCAGCAATCAGCGAAGCCGTTGGCAACCGCCAGAAGTTCTCGGTTTCACCCCTGGAGCCAGGTCTCGGCCACACCATCGGCAATTCACTGCGCCGTATGTTGCTCTCGACCATTCCGGGTGCAGCCATCACGTCGGTGAAGTTCGACAAGGCACTGCATGAGTTCACCACGATTGACGGTGTCACCGAAGACATCACCGAGATCATCCTGAACTTGAAGGACGTCGTTGTAAAGAGCGAAGTGGACGAAGTGGTCACCGTTCGGATCGACGTGAATGGCCCGAAGGACGTCACTGCTGCCGATATCCAGTTGCCGGCCGGCGTGGAGTTCATCAACAGCTCGCAGCACATTGCCACTTTGTCCGCCAAGGGCAGCCTGTCGTTGGAAATCACCATCGAGCGTGGCAAGGGTTATGTCGGTAGCGACCGCGATTCTGGCCGCAAGACCATCGGTGTGATTCCGGTAGACGCATTGTTCTCGCCGGTTCGCCGTGTGAGCTTTGAAGTTGAGCCCACCCGCGTGGCCCAGTCAACGAACTACGACAACTTGATTCTCGATGTCGAGACCGATGGTTCGATCACCCCAGCCGAAGCAGTTGCATCTGCCGGTGCAACGTTGCGCAACTTGTTGGAACTCGTGGCTTCGTTGAGCGACGAGCCAATCGCCATCGAACTCGGCGAGTCCACCGTCAGCGGTTCTGGTTCGCCAGAACTCGACATGCCGATCGAAGACTTGTTGCTGTCGCAGCGTCCGCACAACTGCTTGAAGCGAGCCCAGGTCAACACCATTGGTGAATTGGTTGCCCACTCCGAAGAGGAACTCATGGGTTTGCCAAACTTTGGCGCGCAAAGCATCAATGAAGTCAAAGCCAAGCTCGACGAGCGTGGGCTCGCACTACGCGTCTAACGCGTAGTCATATCCAAGGAGACGATTACCGATGCCAGAACCACGACGTAGTAAAAAATTCGGCGGCTCTGCTGCCCACCAGCGTTTGATGATGGCCAACTTGGCCGCGTCGCTGTTTGCTGCTGAGGGCATCGAGACCACCGAGGCCAAGGCCAAGGCATTGCGCCCCATCGCCGAGCGTCTCATCTCCAAGGCCAAAAAGGCACAAGCAAGTGATGCTGCAAGCCTGCACAAGATCCGCCAGATTCAGGCCTACCTCAACGACAAAGAGATGACCAACAAACTGGTGAAGAATGTGGCCCCGCGGTACATGGAGCGCAACGGTGGATACGTGCGCATCCTGAAACTGGGCGAACGTAACGGCGATCGCGCTCCCATGGCGCGCATCGAACTCGTCTAGTACGAGCGGCGCAAGCCCCGCGTGGCGATGATGCATCATCGGCCATGAACAGTTCACAACGCAAGGCCCGTTTCACGGTTGCCTACGACGGCAGTGCGTATCACGGATTTGCCGCCACACCAGACACACCGACGGTGGCTCGCGAGTTGACCGAAGCACTGGAAAAAATCACGCAGAGCGAAGTGCATCTCGTGGCTGCTGGGCGCACTGATACCGGCGTGCATGCACGCGGCCAAGTGGTGAGTGTTGACTTGCCGAGTCGCATCAAGATCGATGGTCTGGCAAAAAAACTCAATGCACTGTGTGGCCCACAAATTGCCGTTCGTGACGTGGGATGGGTTGACGCGGCATTCCACGCCCGATTTTCGGCAATCTGGCGTCACTATCGCTACACGATCATGAACTCTGCAACGCCGGATCCATTTACTGCAACGACCGCCTGGCAGGTGAACTTGCCGCTCGATATTCGCCCGATGCAGTTGGCCTGCGATGCCGTGATGGGTGAGCGCGACTTCTCCGCATTTTGCCGTAAACCGTCGGTATCCGATCGTGACGAAGAACGGCAAAAAACGATGAAGCGTTTCGTCATGCAAGCGTCATGGCGTCGCAACAGCGACAGTCGTACGACGTTGGGTGGGGAAAACAAGGATCTTGTCATCTTTGAGATTCGCGCAAATGCCTTCTGTCATCAAATGGTGCGTGCACTCGTGGGCACGTTCGTGGACATTGGTCTTGGTCGTCGCCCGCCGAGTGACATGATGTCGCTCATTCGCTCGGGTCGTCGCGAGGACGCTTCCCAGCTTGCCCCACCGCACGGTCTGTGCCTGTGGGAAGTTGGCTACCCCGCAGTGAACGAGTAGCGCACTCATGCGCATTCTGTTTCTTTCCACCTCGGTAGGTGCACTTGGTTCGGGTATTGGTGGTGGTGTCGAGCTCACACTGCGCACATTGGCCAAGGAGCTCGTGGAACGCGGTCACGCTGTCGACATTGTCGCGCCACGCGGTTCGGTCGTGGTTGGTCGTCGTGTGTTTGAGATTGATGGTGCGTTGCATGTACCGAGCCAGAGTCTCGGGCGTGCAGCACAACTCGTGGTGCCCGATGATTCCGTTCTGGTCAACATGTGGACCGAAGTACTGCAACGTGCACGCAGCGGCGCCTATGACATCGTGTTGAACTTTGCCTACGATGCGCTGCCGTTCGTTCAAGCAGGTGAGTGTGCCATTCCCGTTGCGCATTTGGTGAGCATGGGTTCATTGAGCAACGAGATGGATGCCGCAGTGCGCGCAGCTCAGGTCGCTTCCCCCAAGTGCATTGCCATGCACAGTCGCGCACAGGCAGCCACGTTTGGTGCCGATGTTGCAGACCGCATCACCGTGGTGGCTAGTGGTATCGATGTTGCGGCGTACGACTTCGTCGAAGTCGGCGGCGACGACCTGGCGTTCGTAGGTCGCATCGCGGCAGAAAAAGGCATCAGCGATGTGTTCGCCGTGTCGGCGCGCACCGGCCGACGCGTGCGGGCCTTTGGCGTGATGGAGCAGTTGTCGGTATGGCAGCAAGCGCAGATGGCGAACCCAACAGCACGAGTCGTGCACGAAGGCTTTCTTTCGACCGAAGAGTTACAACACCAACTGGGTACCTGTGCTGCGCTCGTGATGTTGCATCACTGGGTGGAGGCATTTGGCAATGTGGCCATTGAGGCGTTGGCCTGTGGCGTGCCCGTCATTACCTATGACCGCGGGGGACCGGCAGAAATCGTGCGGCATGGGGTCACTGGATTCGTGGTGCCAAGCGACGACGTGCCATCGGTGGTGGCCGCAATGGAACGTATCGACTCGATTGAGCGCCGTGCATGCCGAAATGATGTAGTCGAACGGTTTTCCGCGCAGGCGTTTGCTGGCCGCGTGGAGGCATGGCTCGGGGGAGTGTGACCGGCCCAAAATCACCGTATCCTTCATGGGTCGGGTGAGTGCCGCCAACGAGGTGCGCTCGCCAGATCGAAAGGCCACAGACATGCGTACCTACACATCCAAGCCAAGTGACGTCAAGCGCACATGGCACGTCATCGACGCTGAAGGTCTCGTCTTGGGTCGCATGTGCACGCAAGTGGCCACACTGCTGCGCGGCAAGCACAAGCCATCGTTCACGCCAAGCATGGACACCGGCGATCACGTGATCATCATCAACGCATCCAAAATCGTGATGACCAGTGGCAAGGCCGACGACAAGATCGTCGCTCGCCACACCGGCTACCCAGGTGGTATTCGCGTGGAGTCGTACGCACAACTTTTGCAGCGCAGCCCCGAGTCGGCGATTCGTCGCACCGTGCACGGCATGTTGCCCAAGGGTCGTCTTGGTCGCGCGATGATCAAAAAGTTGCAGGTGTACTCCGGTGCAGAGCATCCACACGTTGCACAAAATCCCCAACCGTTTGACATGAGCGACGCCAAGGCTCGCTAACACCACCGAATACTGCACGAGAGGAATCACACATCACCATGGCCACCAAGCCACTCACCCAAACCACTGGTCGCCGCAAGACATCAGTTTCGCGCGTGCGTCTGCGCCCGGGCTCGGGTGTCGTCACCGTCAACGGTCGCACCTTCGAGCAGTACTTCCCGACGGCAATTCACCGCAACAATGCCACTGAGGCGTTGCGCATCACCGACACGTTGAAGACCTACGACCTGGATGTCGACATCAACGGTGGCGGTAGTGCCGGACAATCCGGTGCAATGCGTTTGGCCGTTGCCCGTTCGCTGGTCGAGCTTGATCCAACTTGTCGCCCTGCACTGAAGCGTGCCGGCCTTTTGGCGCGCGACTCTCGCAAGAAGGAAAGCAAGAAGTACGGTCTGAAGAAGGCGCGCAAGGCGCCGCAATACACCAAGCGTTAATCTGCCAGCGCGGCGTCGTAATGCCGCGAACATAGTGGCGCATCGTGGCGTTCGCCCACGTGGCTTGCTGGTGCGGGCAGGATGGTGGTTGAGATGTTGCAGTTTGGAACAGACGGTGTTCGTGGTCGAGTTGGTCTCGACCTGCAGGAGTCCGACGTGGCCCTCCTTGGCGCGGCAGTTGCCCGCGAATGGCCCGGAGTTGCCATCGTCGTTGGTCACGACGGTCGTGAGAGTGGCGCAACATGGCTTGCTGCATTTGCAAACGGGGCGACATCGGCGGGGAGCGTCGTAACCAACGCCGGCATGGTGCCCACACCTGCGCTTGCGTTGGCTGCGCAGCGATCGGGCTGTGTGGGTGTATCGATTACCGCTTCGCATAATCCGTGGCACGACAACGGCGTAAAAGTTTTTGCGCCAGGTGGACGCAAGCTGCTCGATGTGGAGCAAAACAACATCGAAGCGCGCTGGCATGAGGCGAGTTCGTCTGCTGCCAGTGCAGGGAGTAGGGCGCCCGACGATACGGCGTTGCCCATTTCGCTGCGTGTGCGCGACGAGTATGTCGCCGCACTCACCGCCGGTGTCGGTGTGGAAGATTTCGGCGGGCAACAAGTAGTCATCGATTGCGCAAATGGCGCAACGAGCGAGGTGGCACCCGTGATTGCAGCGGCGCTCAATGTGCGCGCACACGTAGTACATGCAGCCCCCAATGGTCGCAATATCAATGACGGATGCGGTGCCACACACCCGGCGAGCCTTGCTGCAGCCTGTGCACAACACCGAGTGATCGGTCTTGCGTTTGATGGTGACGGTGATCGCGTGATCGCTGTGGATGAAGACGGCACGGTGGTGGATGGCGACCGGCTCATTGCACTTGCTGCAATTGACTTGTGTGAACGAGGCCTTCTGACGCACAACACGGTGGTGGTTACCAGCATGACGAATCTGGGTTTTCATCGAGCGATGCGCGAGCACGGCATCACCGTGGTGACCACCGAAGTGGGCGATCGCGCAGTTCTGGCAGCCATGCAGCACGGCGGCTATGTCTTGGGTGGGGAACAAAGCGGACACATCATTCACGCACTGCATGCCACTACAGGTGACGGAGTGTTGTCGGCGGTGTTGTTGCTCGACTTGGTGCGGCGCAGCAACACCACGCTGGCCGCCTTGGCAGGCAAGGTAATGGAGCGGCTGCCGCAAGTTCTGCGCAGTGTGCGCGTTACAACCAAACCTCAGGATCTTGAAGTGCTGTTGTCACAAGAACTTGCCCATGAGCGAGCGTTGCTCGGTGATAATGGACGCATCGTCGTACGTGCTTCGGGTACCGAGCCAGTCGTACGCATCATGGTGGAAGCACACACATTGGCTCTGGCCAACGAAGTCACTTCACGACTAGAGCAAGTCGTGCTCTCTCGTGCATAGGTAGAATTGTCGCTATGTGCGGCATTATCGCGGTGTTGTCGCGACCCGAAACTCGGGTGGTGCCCATAGCGGCAGATCTGCTCGCTCGCCTCGATTCGGTACTTGAGGCCTGGGCCGCTGCCGACGGTGACCTGCCTGGCGACGACAGCCTGCGTCAGATGGCTGCCGCCACGAGTGTGGTTGACGCGGCCCTACGGGGGGATGCCGGCATGTGGCTGATGGCGGGCAATCGTGAGTTCATTGCCGGTCTCAAC
>JBEDEI010000173.1:0-11636 GCA_041175765.1 Actinomycetota bacterium
TGGGTACGAGTGTCGTAGGCACGACGGGTTGCTTCCTGCACAATGCGGTACGCCGTGTCGCGAGACATTCCTGCTTCGACGAGAGCAAGTAGCACCGACTGGGAATAGATGGCGCCATTGGTGAGATCCAAGTTGTGGCGCATGCGTTCGACATCGACTTCCCAATGGGACACCAGACGCGTGAGACGCTGCACCATGTAGCACGCCAACGTTGCAGTGTCGGGAAGGATGATGCGCTCCACCGATGAGTGCGAGATATCGCGCTCATGCCAGAGCGCAACATTCTGCAAACCTGCCTGCAGGTTGCCGCGTACCACACGAGCAAGACCAGAGAGCGTCTCGGCAGAAATCGGATTGCGTTTGTGGGGCATCGCCGAACTGCCTTTTTGCCCGACAGCAAAACCCTCGCGAACTTCCGACACTTCGGTGCGCTGCAGATGTCGCAACTCAACGGCAATCATTTCTACGGTGCCTGCGATGCTCGCACACGCCGAGAGGAACTCAGCGTGCCGATCGCGCGACACCACCTGGGTCGCAGGAACGGCTCGTAGCCCCATGGCTGTGGCCACGTGTTCCTCGACGCGTGGATCGACATTG
The DNA here is from genome assembly GCA_041175765.1 of Actinomycetota bacterium. Lineage (GTDB taxonomy): Bacteria > Actinomycetota > Acidimicrobiia > Acidimicrobiales > Ilumatobacteraceae > F1-60-MAGs027. The sequence continues at coordinate 598 of JBEDEI010000173.1, forward strand.
GAATAGGTGCCAACCGCACCCGACAACTTGCACACCGACATCGTGTAGTGCGCAGACTTCATTCGCCGGCGATCGCGGTCCACTTGCAGGGCCCACAAGGCGACTTTTGCGCCGAACGTGGTTGGCTCGGCATGAATGCCGTGGGTACGTCCGATCATTGGTGTGGTGCGATGTGCCCGCGCCTCGCGAACGAGAACTGCTATCAATTCTCCGAGTGCTGCATCGATGAGTTCTGCAGCATCGCGCAACATCGCACACCAGGCGGTGTCCACCACATCACTACTGGTGAGCCCGTGGTGCACCCACGACGCCTCAGCACCACCAATGCGTTCTTGAACGACATCGACGAATGCAGCCACATCATGATTCGTGACCGCCTCGCGATCACTCACTGCTCGAACGAACGCTTCATCCACCCGTGGTGCACGGGCACGGCACGCAGCAGCAGCGGATGCCGGCACCACACCGAGTGCAGCTTGAGCATCAACGGCATGCAGTTCGATCTCCAGGTAGCGGGTAAATCGCGCAACGTCACTGAACACTGCATCCATCTCGGGAAGTGAATACCGCTCAATCATGCGTGTCCACCTTGTGCCACATTCGTACGCAGCACCACGTCATCGCGCTCTGGCCCCACACCCACCACACTCACCGGCACTTTGGTATACGTCTCCACAAGCGTGAGGAGCGCCTGAACTTGTGCGGGTAAATCAGATTCTTGACGGCATTGCCGCAACGGTTGCTTCCAGCCCGGAATGTCGTGGTACACACATTCCACTCGGGCCAACGTTTCGGCATCATCGGGGAACCCCGACAACGTGCGGCCATCCAGGCGGTATCCCGTGCACACACGAATCGTGTCGAAGTCATCCAGCACATCCAGTTTGGTGAGCGCGATGTCGGTGAGTGAGTTCACGCGCACCGCATGACGCAACATCACAAGATCAAGCCAGCCGGGCCGGCGACGACGACCCGTCACGGTGCCGAACTCCCGACCAATATCCACGATCTTGTCGCCAAGTTCACCGTGCACTTCGGTGGGGAATGGTCCGGCGCCAACACGGGTGGTGTACGCCTTGGCGATACCCACTACCCGCGAAATGTCACGCGGGCCCACACCACTACCTGCGCATGCACCACCTGCGGTGGGGTTGGATGACGTCACGAACGGATACGTGCCGTGATCAATATCGAGGAACGTTGCCTGCGCTCCTTCAAGCAAGATTGCAGCGTCACTCTCCAGCGCGTCGTGCAACATGTTTACGGTGTCGCACAGGTATGGTGCGAGACGCTCGGCGAACTTGTCACTTTGCGCGACTACTTCATCAACATCAAGTAGCGGCTCACCGAGTGAGGCGAACACAGCATTTTCTTGAACGGCACGCTCTTTCACCATGGTGCGAAAACGTTCACGATCACGCACTTCGCCGGCGCGCACGCCGATGCGCTTCACCTTGTCGGCATATGCCGGGCCGATGCCTTTTAGTGTGGTCCCAAGTTTGGATTCGCCGCGCACGGCTTCGCTGATTGCATCGTGTCGCTGATGCCACGGGAAGATCAAGTGCGCAAGCGTGGACACGCGTAGACGTTTGCATGAAACACCGCGCGACTCCAGTGTGTCGATTTCGGCAAACAACGTGGCCATGTCCACGACGACGCCATTGCCGATCACGGGTGCTACATGTTCATACAGCACACCACTTGGCACGAGTTGCAGTGCGTATCGCTCGGTGCCCACGACCACGGTGTGTCCGGCATTGTGGCCACCTTGATAGCGCACCACGTATTCATGTGTGCCGGCGAGCAAATCAATGATTTTTGCCTTGCCCTCATCGCCCCACTGGGTGCCAACTACAACGGTGACGGGCATCAACGCTCCTGCGCTTGAAGGGAACGTGGAGAAAGTCTACTCGGGTTCGTGCCCACTGGCGTCGAGAAGACACCGATTTACCGATAGTTTCGTGACGTGAACGCTGTGTTGCGCCGTCGTGACTGGGCCACGATGAGCCCAACTGAGCGCCGTTCGTTGACCCAACGCTCGCTGCATGACGTGGTTTCACCGTCCTTGCGCAGCGACATCGCTGCGTTGCTCGAGGATGTTCGAGTCCGTGGGGATGAAGCCGTATGTGCAGCAACTCAACGCTTCGACGGGGTGTCACTACGACCCGAACAATTGCGCGTCGGTGCCGACGAAATTGCAGCAGCACAAGTGGCACCGGCCGTACACGCTGCACTCATTGATGCGATCGATCACGTGCGGCGTTTCAATGAGGCGTTGCGCGCTCGCTTGTCGGATTGGTCAATGCAGATCACCCCGGGCGTGCAGGTCGGGGAAAAAATCTCGCCGATTGCATCCGTTGGGCTCTTCGTGCCTGGCGGCAAAGCCAGTTACCCCTCCGTCGCATATCAACTCGGAGTTCCTGCGGTCGTGGCCGGCGTGCCGCGTATTGCCGTGCTCGTGCCACCACTGCCCGACGGCAGCGGTCGCGTCGACCCTGCGGTCTTGGTGGTGTGTCGATTGCTGGGTATTCACGAGGTGCACCGCGCCAATGGCCCCGCTGGAATTGCTGCACTGGGTTTTGGCACCGCAACAATCGCCCCGGTACACAAAATCGTTGGCCCAGGAAGTCCGGCAGTCACCGTTGCACAAGTGGAGATGCAGCGCCACGGTGTGGCGACGATGATGGTGCTTGGTCCTACCGAAAGCATGATGGTGGCCGATGCAACGACCGATCCTCGGCGGGCCGCGCTCGACTTATTGATCGAAGCCGAACACGGTGAAGATTCCACCGTGGTGCTCGTTGCCACCGAACGCAACGTTGTGGAGGCAATTGACCGTGAACTTTCGGTGTTGATTGATCAACTGCCAAGCACTCGTGCTGCTGCTGCACGAGCAGCACTCGGCGTCAACGGTGGTGCCGTCATGGTTGCTTCACTGAGCCAAGCATGCGAAGTGGTTAATGCATTTGCACCGGAGCATCTACAACTGGCAATAGCACGTCCGGGTGCTGACGACCTCGTCACGCAGATCACCAATGCAGGTGAGATTCTGATTGGTCAAGACACGCCGTTTTCGGCGGCCAACTTCGTGCTCGGTTGCCCGGCATCGCTCCCCACCAGTGGTTTTGCCGCAGTCTCCTCAGGAATCACCGTGCAGGCCTTCCTCAAAACCACCGCGGTGGCGTCATCCACACACGCCGCGCTCCGCCAGATGAGTGGCACGATCACCGCACTCGCCGATCATGAAGGTTTCCCCGCTCACGGCAACGCTCTGCGGCACCGCTTCGACGATTAATTCGCGGCGTCGGATGGGTTGACGGTGAACTCGTCGCCCACCACGTCGACCACGATCATGCCGTTGCCGGAGGCTTCCGACACTTTTCCTTCCAGCAGCAACAATGCGGCGGGGTCGGCGATGGTGCGCTGAATCAATCGCTTGAGTGGCCGCGCACCATATTCGGCGTCATACCCACGATCAGCCAAAGCCAAGCGCGCGGAGGGAGTCACCGCCAAAGTGATGCGTCGTTCGGCCAGACGATCAATGAGATGTTGCAGCTGTATCTCCACGATTGCGCCGAGGTTGTTTCGTGTGAGTGCGGCAAACCGCACGATTTCGTCGATGCGATTGACGAACTCCGGTTTGAAGTACTCACTTGGTTCAACGGGCAGGTTGCTCGTCATGATCAGAATCGTGTTCGTAAAGTCCACCGTTCGGCCTTGGCCGTCGGTGAGACGACCATCGTCGAGTACCTGCAGCAGGATGTTGAACACTTCGGGATGCGCTTTTTCGATTTCATCGAGTAGCACCACGCTGTACGGGCGGCGGCGGACTGCTTCTGTCAGTTGGCCACCATCGTTGTAGCCGACATACCCCGGGGGTGCTCCGACGAGGCGACTCACCGAGTGTTTCTCGGAGTACTCACCCATATCGAGGCGCACGATTGCTTTTTCGTCATCGAACAAAAAAGCGGCCAATGCACGAGCCAGTTCGGTTTTCCCCACACCGGTGGGGCCCAAGAACATGAACGAACCAATCGGTCGGTGCGGGTCAGACAGCCCTGCACGACTGCGACGAATTGCATTGGCCACCACCGTGACTGCGGCATCCTGCCCAATGACACGCTGATGGAGGAGTTCCTCCAGGTGCACGAGTTTGTGGAGCTCGCCTTCCATCAAGCGTGAAACAGGAATTGCCGTCCACTTCGCCACCACCTCGGCGATGTCTTGGGAGTCCACTTCTTCTTTCAACATGCGCACTTCGTTATCGAACTTCGGCTCGTTGACGGTGGCTTGTTCAATCCGCCGTTCGAGTTCTGGAATACGGCCGTAGATGAGCTCGGCCTTTTTTTCCAAATCCGTTTCCCGTTCTGCTTGCTGGCGCAACAACTCGAGCTCTTCCTTCAGCGTGCGCACTGCGCTAATCCCTTGCTTTTCTGCCTCCCAGCGCCGCTTCATCGTGGCCGACTGGCCGCTCAATTCCTGCAACTCCACATCCAGTGAAGTGAGGCGCTCTTTGCTTGCTGTGTCGGTTTCTTTCGACAATGCAACTTTTTCGATCTGCAATTGCATGATCCGCCGTTCGACGACGTCGATCTCGGTCGGCATTGAATCGATCTCGATCCGCAATTTGCTCGCGGCTTCATCGACGAGGTCGATTGCCTTATCGGGGAGGAATCGGTTCGTGAGATACCGGTTGGAGAGCACCGCAGCACTCACCAACGCATTGTCTTGGATGCGCACGCCGTGGTGTACTTCGTAGCGTTCCTTGAGACCCCGCAAGATGGCGATGGTGTCCTCCACGCTCGGTTCACCCACATACACCTGCTGGAATCGCCGCTCGAGTGCCGCGTCTTTTTCCACATGCGTTCGGTACTCGTCGAGCGTGGTTGCACCAATCATTCGTAATTCACCGCGAGCCAACATCGGCTTCACCATGTTGCTGGCGTCCATTGCGCCTTCGGCACTGCCCGCACCCACCAGTGTGTGGATCTCGTCCACGAACGTGATGATTTCGCCACCGGCATCAACAATTTCTTTCAGCACGGCCTTGAGGCGTTCTTCGAACTCGCCGCGATATTTTGCGCCAGCCAACATGGCAGCCAAATCGAGCGATACCAGTCGCTTCGTTTTCAAGCCCTCGGGCACGTCGCCTGATGCGATGCGCTGTGCCAACCCCTCCGCGATGGCAGTTTTACCGACACCAGGTTCACCAATCAGGATGGGGTTGTTCTTGGTGCGCCGTGAAAGCACCTGCACTACCCGACGAATCTCTTCATCGCGGCCGATCACCGGATCGATTTTGCCGGCTCGTGCCCGCGCAGTGAGGTCGACGCTGTATTTTTCCAAGGCTTGGAACTGATCTTCCGGGCTTTGTGACGTCACCCGATGTGAGCCGCGAACTTGGCGTAACGCTGTCAACATTTCATCACGAGAAACGCCGAGCACTTCGTACATTGCCGCAGTCAGTACTTCGACGGAGAGATAGTCGTCACGCAAGTCGGATTGTGTCTCGGCTGCGGTGGTGAACATGCCCGCCAACTCGCGGCTGAGGCGCGCGTCGGCTCCACCTTTCATGACCGGCAGCGCGGCAGTGATTGCCGCACACTTTTCGGCAACGACACGAACAGGCACACCAACTTTGGCCAGAAGCGGCGACACCAACGTGCCTTCTTGTGTGATGAGCGCACTCAGCACGTGTGCTGCAACGAGTTCCGCATGACCAGCCGTGTTGGCTGCCTGCATTGCGACCGATACGGCCTCACTGGTTTTAGTAGTCCAAGTACGTGGGTCCAGACTCATGAGCGTTCCCCAAGGAAGCCCGAACGACGGGTGAATACCGACAACACTTGTCGTGTTGGCACCAACTCACCGCGTGATACGCGTTGCTGCACGAGATGTTCACGTAGCACTTCCACTTCTTTGCGGAGTTGTGCCACTTCGCTCTCCAACATCAGTACGTGGCGAATGCCTTCGATGTTCATTCCACTGTCAACGAGTTGCGCAATCCGATGAAGCAGGGCGATATCGGCCTGGCTGTAGCGACGATTGCCGCCCTGTGTGCGCGCCGGGCGCAACAACCCAACTCGTTCATAGTTGCGCAGGGTTTGTGGGTGCATGCCTGCAAGTTCGGCGGCAACCGAAATGACATACACCGCCATTTGATGGTGGTCGCGATCGGGTTGTTGGCTCATAGGGCTTCTTCCTTTGCAAATGCTTGAAGTGCTTCGCGTTGTTGATCCGTGAGCGACGTTGGCACCGTCACATCGACGGTGACGATCAAGTCCCCGGTGTTCTTGTTGGTCGTGATGCCACGACCCTTGACGCGATGACGGCTACCAGGTTGTGTGCCGGGGCGTAAACGCAACATCACGGTGTCACCCTCCAACGTGGGTACGGCAACGTCGGCGCCGAGTGCTGCCGCGGTGAACGGCACCGCGACGCGCGCCAACAAGTGGGTTCCTTCACGACGAAAGAGCGCATGCGGAGTTACCCGACAGACAACGAACAAATCCCCGGGCGGTCCACCATTGCGTCCGGGTGCACCCCGACCCTTCACGCGGATTCGCGAACCATCGTCGATGCCCGCGGGAACGCGCACGTTCACTTCGCGATTCCGCATTTCCGCACCGGTGCCACGGCACGTGCCACACGGATGTTCGATCACACTGCCGCGACCACCGCACGGTGAACACGGCACCGAAAAGGCAAATCCACCCTGATTCATTTCGGTGACACCCCGTCCACCACAGTGTGAACAACGTTTGGGTGTCGTACCAGCACGCGCGCCCGAACCATTACAAGTTCCGCATACGGCCTCTGACGTCAGGTGCAGGCTCGTGGTCAAGCCTTTGGCTGCATCCACGAAATCAATCGTGAGGGCGGCTTCCAGATCCGAGCCGCGTTGTGGGCCCACCCCACCGCCACCACGTCGACCGCCGCCGAACATCTGACCCAACAAGTCACCGATGCCACCAGCACCGGCCATATCACCCATGTCAAAACGAAAAGCACCGTTACCAGGGCCACCGATGCCTCCTGGTCCGAGTCGCCGCACTTCGTCGTATTCGCGACGACGTTCTTCATCACCCAATACGTCGTAGGCGGCCGAGATTTCCTTGAAGCGTTCCTCGGCGGCGGCATTATTGGGGTTTGCGTCCGGGTGATACTGGCGGGCAAGTTTGCGGTACGACTTGGTGATGTCTTTGGCCGTCGCATTTTGGGCAACAGCAAGCACGGCGTAGTAGTCCTTTTCGAACCACTCTCGTTGTGCAGTCATATCAGCCTCGTTTGTGGGTTTAACCCTTCACCTTGACCATGGCCGCGCGAACGACGCGACCTTTCCAGCGATATCCCGTGCGCAGTACTTCGACCACCACCGGCCCTGTGCTTTCGCCATCGCTTGGCTCGTGCACCACTGCTTCGGCAGTTGCCGGGTCGAATGGTTTGTCGGCCAAATCCAAGGCTTCAAGTCCTTGTTTTTGCAATGCGCCAAGCAAGGCCGACCACACTGACTCAATCCCTTGCACACCGTGTGCTGCAGCAGCCTCACAGGCATCGAGCACCGGAAGAATCGACTCGACCACCTTGGCGGTTGCGCGATCCACATCATCAACGAGCTGCGAGGCAACCCGCTTGCGGAAGTTCTCGAAATCGGCCTGCAAGCGCAACGCCACGTCTTTCAGCTCGTCGCGTTCCTTCGTAACGGCATCCAAAACATCCATCGGAGATGCATCATGAACTGATGACGACACGTCTGATGACGACACGTCGCTGGAATTCTCGGGCTCCACTGCGGGTGAGTCGTCAGACATGCTGCTGCTCGGTTGCCGAAGGAGTTATTTCTCGTCGACGATTTCGGCATCAATGATGTCGCCATCATTGCCAGCCGATGCGCCACCTGGCTGCCCACCATCTGCTTGACCACTGGCCGACGTGCCCGCTGCGTTGGCATCGCGCGATGCTGCCTCGTACAGCTTCTGGCTGAAGTCCTGGCTGGCGGTCATCAATTTTTCGGTGGCGTTTTTGATGGTGTCAACATCGTTGCCTGCTAATGCCGCTTTCAGGTCGGCGAGTGGTTGTTCCACTGCCTTGCGCTCATCCTCGGTGACCTTCTCGCCTTGTTCGCGCAACACCTTCTCGGTTTGATACACGAGGGAGTCGGCGTTGTTGCGTACTTCGGCATCGGCCCGACGCTTGCGGTCCTCGTCGGCATGCGCTTCGGCATCCTTGACCATCTTTTCGATGTCGTCCTTGGCCAACGACGACTGACCCGTGATGGTCATCGACTGTTCTTTGTTCGTTGCCCGATCCTTGGCCGATACGTGCACGATGCCGTTGGCGTCGATATCAAAGGTGACTTCGATTTGCGGCACGCCGCGCGGTGCAGGTGGCAAGTCGACGAGTTGGAACTTGCCGAGCGTCTTGTTGTACGCCGCCATCTCGCGCTCGCCCTGCAAGACGTGAATTTCTACCGACGGCTGCATGTCTTCAGCCGTGGTGAACGTTTCCGTACGGCGTGTGGGGATGGTGGTGTTGCGTTCGATGAGACGCGTCATGACACCGCCCTTGGTTTCGATTCCCAACGACAACGGCGTTACATCCAACAACAAAATGTCTTTGACGTCTCCGCGCAATACGCCGGCTTGAACCGCTGCACCAACGGCAACGACTTCGTCCGGGTTCACGGTGCGGTTGGGTTCCTTGCCGGTGAATGACTGCACGAGTTCTTGCACGGCTGGCATACGCGTGGAGCCGCCGACCAGGATCACGTGATTGATCTGACCTTTGGTCAGCCCAGCATCGGTGATTGCTTGTTCGAATGGCTTGCGACAGCGCTCGAGCAAATCTGCGGTCATCTCCTGAAACTTGGCGCGAGTCAGCGACTCGTCCAAGTGCAGCGGACCATTGGCAGTTGCCGTAATGAACGGCAAGTTGATCTGGGTTTGCGGCACTTGCGACAACTCGATTTTGGCTTTTTCTGCTGCTTCCTTCAGGCGTTGCGTGGCCATGCGGTCTTTGCTCAAGTCGACACCTTGTGCGGCTTTGAACTGGGCTACAAGCCAGTCGATGATGCGTTGGTCCCAATCGTCACCACCGAGATGCGTGTCGCCATGCGTGCTCTTTACTTCAAAGACGCCATCGCCGATTTCGAGAACGCTCACGTCGAACGTGCCGCCGCCCAAGTCGAACACCAAGACCGTTTCTTCCTGCGAGCCTTTGTCCAACCCATAGGCGAGTGCCGCAGCAGTGGGTTCGTTGATGATGCGCAACACTTCAAGACCGGCAATCTGACCGGCTTCTTTCGTGGCGGTGCGCTGTGCGTCGTCGAAATATGCCGGCACGGTAATGACCGCTTGTGTCACGGTGTCTCCCAGGTACGCCTCGGCATCGCGCTTCAGCTTCATCAATGTGCGGGCGCTGATTTCTTGCGGCGTGTACTTCTTGCCGTCGACATCGTCGGAATGCCAGTTCTGACCCATGAATCGCTTGATGCTGCGAAACGTGCGGTCCGGGTTGGTGATGGCCTGACGCTTGGCTACTTCACCGACGAGTACTTCACCTGCTTTGGAAAATGCGACCACCGATGGTGTGGTGCGAGCACCTTCGGAATTGGGGATGACGACTGGTTCGCCAGCCTCCAGTACTGCAACGACTGAATTGGTAGTGCCGAGGTCGATTCCGACTGCTTTGGCCATGGGGTTACCTCCGTAAGGTGAGGTTGTCAGCCTAGGGAGCACTTCTCAAACTTGAGCCGACTTGGCTCATGTTTTCTGTCACAGCTCGGCGGCAATTGCCTCCCAGCGTGGCAACGACGGCACGGCTCCTTGCACTGTGGTGGCCAAAGCGCCCGCCACGACCGCTGCTCGCAGGGCCTGCGGAAGCATTGGCATACCCCCATCACAGGCCAGACGGGCGCTGAGTGCCCCACAGAAGGCGTCCCCTGCTCCGGTCGTGTCGCGTGGGGTTACGGGATGTGGCGGAATGTGTGTTTGGCCATCACGGCTCATGAGGCTCGCCCCGCGCGACCCCTGCGTCACTACTACATAGGAAACCCCGCGGCTGAGCAACGCTGCAGCACCACCGAGTAACTCGGCTTCATGTTCGTTGGGCGTGATCACATCGACATGTTGCAGGAGTGCATCCGACAACTGTTGTGCTGGTGCTGGGTTCAACACCACGATGGTGTCCTGGCCGGCGAGTTCGGCGGCACGTTGCACAACCTCCATACGCACTTCGAGTTGCATCAACACGACACGCGCATTGGCAAGCAGTGGTGCTGCGGCTTCCACGTCGGCAACGGATACCGCATGGTTTGCGCCGGGCACCACGATGATGAGATTTTCTGCATCATCCGACACACCGATCAATGCACGACCTGTGGGTTCATGCACGACCCGGAGATGCGTGACATCAACGTGATCGGCAACCAGCGCAGCCCGCAGCATGTCGCCAGCAGCATCGCGGCCGACCGCACCAATGAAGGCTGTGCGGGCACCAGCGCGTGATGCGGCAATTGCTTGATTCATGCCTTTGCCGCCGCACGCTTCGAAATAGTCGTGTGCCGAGACGGTCTCGCCCGGATGCGGTAGTCGGGTCGCCAGCGCAACCAAATCCAGATTGGCAGAACCAACGACGACCACGTCGGGGAATGCAGATGTGTTCATTGGTTGCGGCTCATCGGTTTCATCAGCTGGTGCGCTCTAGCCTTGCGGCGTGAGCGACGAAACGCAAACCACCCCGGGAACATTGGTGGTCTTGCGCCACGGACAAAGCACATGGAATGAGCGCAATTTGTTCACGGGTTGGCATGATGTGCCGCTCAGTAGCCAGGGCGAACGAGAAGCCGATGCGGCCGGTCACACCTTGCGTGCAGCGGGCTTTCGCTGCGACGTGGTCTACACATCGCTGTTGACACGGGCACGAGAAACAAGTCGCCGCGCACTCATCGCATTGGGTCAGTCCGTGCCAATCACGCACGAAGATTGGCGACTCAACGAGCGACACTATGGAGCGCTCCAAGGACTCGACAAAAAAGAAAC
>JBEDEI010000174.1:0-3693 GCA_041175765.1 Actinomycetota bacterium
CCGAGTGCCGTGTTGGCGGTCGGGGGTTCGCGCTTGGTTGCCGACACTGCCCGTGCACACGGCAAAGAACTGTGGCTGGTGGCGGGAGTGGCCACACGTTTGCCAGAGGTGTTGTGGAACGGTGTCCTTGGGGCACTCAACGTTGAGAGCGACTGGCGCTCGGGTGTTGATGTGCTTGATGCATCGTTGTTTGCACGCATCATTGGGCCCACCGGCAGTAGCACGGATGCAGAAAATGCGTTGGCGCCGGAATGCGCTACGACAACAGAGCTCCTGCGTCGCAGCGTCATCTAGTCTGCACTGCATGTCTCCACGCTCACGCGACCTGCCGCGCAGGTCTTGCTTATCCATTCCTGGCTCGTCGGAAAAGATGATGGGCAAGGGCCCGGGCATTCCTGCCGACATGGTGTTCTTGGATCTTGAAGATGCAGTGGCGCCAAAAGAAAAGGAAGCGTCTCGGGCGCGCGTTGCGCACGCCATCAAGTCGCTGGATTGGGGCGACAAGGTCCTCTGTGTGCGCGTCAACGACTGGAGCACGAAGTGGACTGCCTACGACATCATCGAAGTGGTGGGTGGCGCCGGGCAGCGTCTCGACGAAATCATGTTGCCCAAAGTGGAGTCGGCCGCGCAGATCGTTGCCACCGACATGTTGCTGCGCCAAGTGGAAATTGCCAACGGACTTCCCGTCGGGCACATCGGTATCGAAGCACAAATTGAAACTGCACGCGGGCTCATCAACGTGGAAGAAATTTGTGCAGCAAGCCCGCGCATCGAGACCATCATCTTTGGGCCTGCCGACTTTGCGGCGAGCATGGAAATGCCCGTGCTCACGGGTGGTGTGCAGATCGCCGACTATCCAGGCGACCACTTCCATTACGTGTTCAACAAGATCTTGATGGCGGGTCGCGCCAACGGTTTGCAAGTCATCGATGGCCCGTACCTCTACATTCGCGATGCCGACGGCTTCCGCGACTACTGCAAGCGCACCCGCACACTTGGTTACGACGGCAAGTGGGCTTTACACCCCGACCAGGTGGCGATTTTGAACGAGGTCTTTTCGCCGACACAAGAGCAGTTTGATCGTGCCTGTGCAATCTTGGATGCCTACCAAACGGCAACCGAAGGTGAGGGCAAGGGGGCGGTCATGTTTGGTGATGAAATGATCGATGAAGCCAGTCGCAAGATGGCACTCAAGTTCATCTCCCGCGGCACGCGCGCCGGGCTTACTCGCTCCGCTTCGTAACTGGTTCGTCGCTCCCATGACTCAACGATTTGATGGCGTGCTCTTTGACGCTGGCGGCATCTTCGTGATTCCCGACCCCGTGGCCACGAGTGTTGCGCTCGCACCATTTGGTTGCACTGCCGACGTGGGTGTGCTCGTGCGTTGTCACTACGCGGGCATGGAAGCACTCGACGCGGTGGCCAGCAAGCGAACCGACAAATCCATCGACAAGATCACCTGGGACACGTACCGACATGCGTACGTGCGAGCCGCAGGTGTTGCCGACGAGCACGTCGAGGCGGCGAGCCGCGAGATGCGCAAGTTGTTCTCACCGTATTTCTGGCGCTTCCCCTTGCTGGAATCAGTGGCCGCGCTCGGCCAGTTGCATTATCGAAAGGTGCCCATTGGTGTGGTATCCAACGCCAGCGGGCAAATCGAAGCAACGCTCAACAACCTGTGCATCTGCCAAGTGGGCCCGGGTGCTGGCGTTCCCGTGCGGATCGTCACGGACTCACACGTCATTGGGTATGCCAAGCCAGATCCACGCATCTTTGCCGATGCGATTGCCGCACTGGGTTTACCGCCGGAACGCGTGGCCTACGTGGGTGACTCGTACGTCAACGATGTGGGAGGCGCTCACGCTGCAGGTCTCGTTCCGCTGCTGTACGACCCGTTCAACGACCACGCCGACTACGACTGTGAGCGCATCCAATCACTGCACGAGTTGTTGGATTGGGTGAAGTAACGCGGACTACTTGCCCTGAACGGATTCCACGAGGCGACGTGCAATCACCTTGAGACACAGCGTTTCATCGGCACCTTCGAAGATCGAGAGCACTCGGGCGTCGACATACAAACGACTGACCGGGTATTCCTCGGCATAGCCGTAGCCACCGTGAATTTGCATTGACTCGCGCGTGACCCACTCGGCCGCCTTGCACACGTAGGCCTTCACCATGCTTGCTTCCATGGCACCTTCGCCCTTGCCCATCATCTTGGCAACCGCATAACTGAATTGGCGCGCAGCCTGAATGATCATCACCATGCGCCCGAGTTTGATTTGGGTGAGTTGGTATTCGGCGATGTTCTTGCCGAACACGTTGCGATTGTTGGCGTAGTCGAGCGCTGCTTCGTAGGCAGCCTGCATGAGGCCAACTGCACGCGCAGCCGTTTGCAAACGGCCATTTTCGAAACCTTCCATCTGGAAGTAGAAACCCTTACCGAGACCTTCTTCACCACCGATGAGATGATCGGCCGGCACGAACCAGTTTTCAATCGCAATCTCGTACGAGTGCATGCCGCGGTATCCGATGGTGTCGATCGGGCGACCTTCCATCTTTCCGCCGCCATCCTGGTTGAACATGAAACCGTGGGCATCGCCGAGGGGCTTTGGCACGATGAACAAACTCAAACCACGGTGCGACTTACTGCGATCGGGGTCGGTTCGCGCCAAGAGCATGAGCACATTGGCGCGTGCTGCGAATGTGCACCATGTTTTCACACCATTGATCACGTAGCCGTCGACGCCACCGTGTTGTGCCTTGGTTGCCGTGGTCTTGAGCGATGCGACGTCGCTACCGAAATCTGGTTCGGTGACGGCGACTGCCACCATGGTTTCTGCGGTGGAAAGCTTTGGCAACCAGTAATGCTTCTGCTCCTCGGTGCCGCCCTTCACCAGCGCACGCGTGAGAATTTCTGGCCGGGTGATGAGTGAACCGCCAATGCCAAGTGATGCTCGGGACAGTTCCTCGGTGGCCACACAGCTCGCCATGTATTCACCTTCACCGCCCTCGCTGAAGCCGCCGTACTCGGAAGGAATGGACAAACCAAAGGCGCCGATGTCGGCCAAACCGGCGATGACTTCTTCTGGCACGTCGGCATTTTCGCGGTGCACATGCTCGGCATGTTTGCCAACCACTTTCTTGCCGAAACTGCGGAAGGTGTCTTGCACCATTTCATAGTCGTCATCCAGATGGCGCGGGCCGGGTGTGGCAGCAAGCGAGGCAATGAGCGCAGCGGCGCGGTACTTGGTGAGGAAAGCGTCGAACTCCGACAACTCTGAGATGTTGACGGTCCAGATTGTTTCGCGGCCAACGAGTCGTGTCACGAAGTCGTGCACCATGTTTTCACCCCATTGATCACGTAGCCGTCCACGCCACCGTGTTGTGCCTTGGTTGCCGTGGTCTTGAGCGATGCAACGTCGCTACCGAAATCTGGTTCGGTGACGGCGACTGCCACCATGGTTTCTGCGGTGGAGAGTTTTGGCAACCAGTAGTGCTTCTGCGCTTCGGTGCCACCCTTCACCAGTGCGCGCGTGAGAATCTCGGGCCGGGTGATGAGTGAACCACCAATTCCGAGTGATGCTCGGGAAAGTTCCTCGGTGGCCACACAGCTCGCCATGTATTCACCTTCACCGCCCTCGCTGAAGCCGCCGTACTCGGAAGGAATGGACAAACCAAAGGCGCCGATGT